>CAJQMW010000495.1 GCA_905479535.1 uncultured Maribacter sp.
TCGATTTCAGCAAGACGTTCCTCTTCGTTAGCGAAATAATCGTTCATTATTTTAACAGCATCAAACTTTCTAGCTTCCTTTCCATTACGGATAATTTCAACAGTATTCATTTTTACGGGTTCAACAGGTTTATTCCCAGCACCAACGGGAACATTCGCAATGGAATCCAATACGTTCATACCTTCCACCACTTCTCCAAAAACCGTATGCACTCCGTCCAACCATGGTGTTGGCTTGTGTGTAATGAAAAATTGACTTCCATTTGTAGTTGGGCCCGAATTCGCCATGGACAAAATTCCTTTTTTGTCATGAATTAAGGAATCATTAAACTCATCTATGAATCTATAACCCGGATTGCCTCTTCCAGTACCCTCTGGATCACCACCTTGAATCATAAAGTCCTTCATGACCCTGTGAAAAGTTAGGCCATCATAATACTTTTTATCCTTATATTGTTCGCTTACGAAAGTATTGGTGCCCTCCGCCAAAGAAACAAAGTTGGCTACGGTTACTGGTGTTTTTTCATGTTCTAGTCTTACAATAATGTCACCTTTCGTGGTTTTAATATCTGCAAAGAGACCGTCGCCCAAATCTGCCCTTTGACTGGTTTTACAACTTGCCATTGCTAGGGCAACCACCATTACTACATACATCTTTTTAAACATAATACACTATTTAATTTTCGTTGCTATTTTCTGATTTTTCTATTTGTAATATGGATACTGTAGATTTTAAAGGCAAATTTGTCCCAATTTTATTATTATCCCCATGATAACCGTATGCCAGGGAAGAAGGGAATAAAAAAGTTGCTTTTTCATTTACCTTTAATAATTTCACGGCATCCCTAAGTCCCTGAAAGAGTTCTTCTTTATCCACCCTATATGAAATGTTCCCAATTTCCTCTTGGGAATAAATGGTATCATTTTCTAAGGTTAATATATCGTAAGTCATTACAACCATATCATCAGGTTGCGGAGTATAGTTAGCCGTATCGTTCACCACTAAATAGTGGTACCAAGATCCAGCAGCACTGTTCATGTAGTGCTTTAATGAATCTTTTTCAATGATTTCCTTGATTTTTTGTTCCTCGGCAAGTAACAGTTTCCTATTCCTTTCTACCGATTGCCTAAAAAAGCTACCGCTTTTTCTTTGCACCGGTTTTCTCGGTTCGGGACCCTCGCAACCAATACAGCCAATCAATATCAGGAAGCACAAAAAGTTCCTCATTGTGTTAATTCTTTTTTGTATTGCGGTAATAACGATTTAAAGTAAGCTGTAGTATCTTCAAGATTTTTGTCGCTCTTACCTCCGGCTGCATTGGTATGGCCACCACCTTCAAAATGGTTTCTTGCAAAATCATTTACTGAAAAGTCACCAACGGACCTAAATGAAATTTTTAGTATGCCCTCTTCTTTATTTTCAATAAAAATTACGGCAAACCGTATACCATCTAAAGTTAATCCGTAATTTACAAAGCCTTCCGTATCCCCCTTTTGATAGTCGTAGCGATCAAGCTCTTCTTGACTTAGGGTTATATAGGCCGTACTGAATTCTTCAAGAATGACCATATTTTTTAATGCACAACCCAATAAATGTAACCTGCTTGGCGAGTTGGTGTCATAAATACGGTGATGAATTTCTGTGTTTTCGGCACCCCTGTCCATCAGGTCGGCGACAACCCTATGGGTATTGCTCGTGGTGGCCTTAAATTTAAAAGAACCCGTGTCCGTCATAATACCTGTGTAGAGACAATTGGCCATATCTGGGTTTATCTCGTCCACATCTCCCAAAAGTTTAATGAGATTATATACCATTTCGCAAGTGGAGCTCATTGCCACGTCCGAGTACATGATTTTAGCATAATCGGAAGGTTGTTGATGGTGGTCTACCATCACAAAGGTAGCTTCGGCATTTTCAAGATTTTCGGTCATTTGGCCAACACGTCCAAGATGGTTAAAATCTAACGTGAAAATTACCTCCGCTTGTCTTAGACATTCTTTGGATTCCTTATTTTCACGTTCAAAGTTTAAAATTTTGTTTGCACCCGGTATCCATTTTAGAAATTTCGGAAAATCGTTCGGGGAAACAATGGTTGATTCGTGGCCTTTGTTTTGGAGGTAGTGCCATAGTGCCAATGTAGAGCCGATAGCATCTCCATCAGGATTTTTATGGGGTATAATAGCTATTTTCTTAGGAGATGAAAGTAGGGCTTTTAGTGCATTGAGATGCTCAAAATTCATGGGTGCAAAGATACAATTTAATACTATAAGCTTTAAAAGTAAACCCTTAATTTTACCCTGTAAAATCGAAAGATGAAAAAATTTGGACTTCTATACCTTATAGTTTTAATTATTTCCTGCAATGCTAACAAACCAATTTCAAATTCAAATTTCCAAGGGGATTTTACCCTTGCCTTTGGTTCTTGCAACAAAACCTCGCTACCAAATTTGTTATGGGACGATGTGCTCAGCGCGGGCCCAGATGTTTGGATTTGGGGCGGGGATATCATCTACGCCGATACGGATGATATGTCGAAATTGAAAAAGATGTACGACGAACAGGATGCCGTTAAGGGATATAAAAATTTAAAATCCAAGGTTGAAGTCATCGGTAGTTGGGATGACCATGATTACGGATTGAACGATGGAGGTGTGGAGTTCAAGGCCAAAAAGGAAAGTCAGCGGGAGTTTTTGAATTTTATGGATGTTCCCGATGATAGCCCAAGAAGAACTCAAGAGGGCATTTATACCTCGCATGACTATACCCTTGAAGAGGGTACCATAAAGGTTCTGGTTTTGGATACACGTTATTTTAGGACATCACTAGCACCGGACACTGAAACTGAAAAACGAATAAAACCCAATGACTATGGAGTAGGAACGGTTTTAGGCAAAACACAATGGGATTGGTTGGAAACCCAGTTGAAGAATTCTAAAGCTGACTTTAATGTCATAGTCAGTAGTATACAAGTATTGTCCAATGAGCACGGATTTGAATGCTGGGGTAATTTTCCGCATGAGGTGGACCGCCTCAAGAACCTGGTAGCCAGATCCGGCGCAGAAGGAGTTATGATTTTGTCCGGTGACCGGCATATTTCCGAGTTTTCACGTACTGGGGTGGAGGGCATGAATTACCCTTTAATAGATTTCACCAGTAGCGGCCTTACTCATGCTTACGGGGATTTTAAAGGAGAAAAAAATCCCTTTAGGGTGGGAGAGGTCGTAAAGACAGAAAGTTTTGGATTCGTGGAATTTGATTTTAAAAATAAAAGTGTGCGTATGCGTATGGTCGGGGACAATGGTAAATTACTGGGTTCTTTGCAACAAGCCTATTAAAAGTTGTAGGTTATAGGGAAAACCGTATTTTTGCGCAAAATTTTAGCATAATGGGTACAAATAGAACATTTACGATGATTAAGCCAGACGCCGTTGAGAATGGCCATATTGGTGGTATTTTAGAGAAGATTACGGCAGCCGGATTTAAAATCGTAGCTATGAAATATACGCAGCTGAGCAGAAGGGACGCACAAGAGTTCTACGCAGTTCATAACGAACGTCCGTTTTTTGGGGAGTTGGTTGATTTCATGACCAGAGGTCCAATTGTATCGGCTATTTTGGAGAAGGAAAATGCGGTCGAGGATTTTAGGGCCTTAATTGGAGCAACGAATCCGGCGGAAGCGGCAGAGGGAACTATTAGAAAACTTTTTGCTACCGATATTGCCGAAAATGCGGTCCATGGTTCGGATAGTGACGAGAATGCAGCTATCGAAGGTGCTTTTCACTTTTCTGGTAGAGAGATATATTAATTTAGGCTTTACGCTAAAGAATATGAAAGACCGGTCTATGGGACCGGTTTTTTTATCGTAGAACTATTTTTTTAATTAGGTCCTTACCCAATTCTTCGTTGAGCATGGCGATTATTTTTGATTTGCCCAGACTAAGTTCTTCACGTAATACGGATGAAGATAACGACACAAACAAGGTCCCGTTACGTAATTCTACTGCTGTTGTATAATTGTCCACACCATTACCCATAAGGGCTTTCCAGGCCTCTCTTGTATCTACCTTATCAATGCCACCCTGTAATTTATTTTTTTGAATAAATGCGGATAAGGCCTCCTTCATGTTCAGATTGTCATTTTCGCGTTTCGCCATTAGTCGGAAATATTAATAGGTTCAAAACGTTTGTAGTGGTAAATAGTACCTTCTTCATTTTTTAAAGAGAAATGGTCACCGGACAACGAAATAATAATCTCTTCCCAACTACTCAGATTGTTTTTATATTGAATGCTGTAAACATCATTTTGCTCTATAATGGTGAAAGGCTCTGCGTCATCCGAGGTTTCAAAACTACCATCGAATTTTGGGTTTACTTTTTTCCGGTATCCTTTTAAACCTTCGACCTTAAAGTAATCTACATTCGAATTTACTTTGTATTCCTTGGTATTTCCGTCCGGGAATTCAACTTCCGATATCTCCCAATAGCCATTTAATAGACTCAGTTTATCCGCTGTAACCGCATCACAGGCAAATAAAAGTGAACATAAAAAAAGAACTAGGATCCGCTTCATGTCACAATTTAAAAATTTTATAGGTTTGATGAATTTTTTTGACGACTTCCTCCGTTCGTTCCGCATGGGTATCGCTCACAAATATTTGTCCAAAATTCTGTTGGTTTACTAAAGAGATGATGTGCGATACACGATGTTCGTCCAATTTGTCAAAAATATCATCAAGCAGCAATATTGGGGTAGTTTCGGAAAGGTTTTGCATGAAGCGGAACTGGGCAAATTTCAAGGCTATCAAAAAAGACTTTTGTTGTCCTTGACTTCCAAACTTTTTGATGGGATGCCCCATGATATTCAAAATTAGGTCGTCTTTATGTATTCCCACGCTGGTATATTGGAGCACTCTATCTTTTTCCAATTTTTTCTCTAGCAATTGCAGGAGGTCCATGTCTAAAAGCTTACTGTCGTACGTTAAGCTTACCTCTTCAGAATCACCGGTAATGGCTTTGTACTGTTCTTTGAATATTGGAATGAATACTTCTAAAAACGCTAACCTTTTTTGAAATATTTCAGTGCCGTAGGTATGTAATTGTTCGTTGTATACGTTGAGCGTGGTGGCGTCAAAAGTATGGTTGACCGCAAAATATTTGAGCAATGAGTTTCGCTGTGCCATTACTTTGTTATAATTGATCAAAGCCTGCAAATAGGATTTGTCCGATTGCGAGATGACACCGTCCATGAATTTTCTTCGGACCTCACTTCCTTCTATGATCAAGTCACGATCGGCCGGAGAGATTATCACTAGCGGTAAGAGGCCAATGTGATCGGCAAAGCGCTCATAGGCCTTGCCGTTTCTTTTAATGATTTTTTTAGTGTTGCGTTTTAGGCTACACACGATTTTTTCCTCCCGATCATCTTTTTCAAAAACCCCGTCAATTACAAAGAATTCCTCATCATGTTTTATGTTTTGAGAGGAGATGGGATTGAAATAACTTTTTCCAAAGGAGAGATGATAAATTGCGTCCAGGATATTGGTTTTCCCTACACCGTTATTGCCTACAAAACAATTAATCTTTGAATCGAACTCCAGATTTTTCGATTCAAAATTCTTGTAATTGATGAGCGATAATTTTTTAAGGAACATTAAAATTTATTGAATTTTAGATTTGGATGGGTAGAATTGACCCTAAAATATCCAAAAATAACGAATAAATACGCTTCGGGATTTCAATAAAAACTTTATTTTTGCCCGACCAATAAAATTAGAGATGGCAACATATAAGAAAAGAGGATTTAAACCCAAAACCAAGGCTGAGGCTCAGGAGTTTGACGAGCAGGAAAGCACAACGGCCGAATTATTCAGCACGTTGGACGAGGGTGCTTCTAGGTCCGAAGAATGGGTGTCTAAGAACCAGAATTATATTTTAGGGGCCATTGGGGTCATTGCCGTTGCAGTTTTGGGGTATTTGGCCTATAATCAGTTCGTGTTGAAGCCAAAGGAGGCCAATGCGGCAAATGAGATGTACTACCCGCAACAATATTTTGATCAAGCACTCGCGAGTACATCAGCAAAGGATTCCTTGTTCACGTTGGCGTTGGAAGGTGGTGAAGGAAAATATGGTTTTTTAGATATCATTGAAGAATACAGCGGCACAAAAGCGGCAAACCTTGCAAACTATTCTGCCGGGATGGCGTATCTGAACATGAACAAATATCAAGAAGCGATAGCTTATTTAGAGGATTTTAAATCTGACGATAAAGTCTTAAGTGCCCTGTCATTAGGAGGTTTGGGTGATGCTTTTGTGCAATTGGGGCAACCTGCGGACGCATTGGGATATTACGAGAAGGCATTTGCGGACAGCAATAACGAGTACACAACCCCAAAATTTTTGTACAAAGCTGGTGTCACCGCTTTGGAAATGGGTAGTAATGAAAAAGCCTTGGGCTATTTTCAACGTATAAAGGACGAATTTTCAAATTCCGAGGCGGCCAAATCCATAGACGCCTTTATCGGCATGGCTAAAAGTGGAGCATAATGGCTACTGCTAACAAGAATTTATCGGCTTATGATAAAACAACGATCCCAAACGCGAAAGACCTTCGGTTTGGGATTGTTGTTTCAGAATGGAATCATAATGTTACCGAAGGCTTATTTAATGGAGCTCAAGAAACGTTATTAGACCTTGGTGCAATTCGCAAAAATATTGTGAGGTGGAATGTTCCAGGTAGTTTTGAGTTAATACATGGCTGTAAAAAAATGGTGCA
>CAJQMW010000496.1 GCA_905479535.1 uncultured Maribacter sp.
TGCCATAGCATAAGTAGGTTAAGTTTATGGTAAGATTTGGGACGAAAAGGGTGGAGACTTCTCCGCCCTTTTCTATTACTCAAAACACAAAAAAACCACCCAAAAATTTCTTCTTAAGTGGTTGTTAATGTTCTAATTAACAAGATTTTTCTGTACTGACTTATTTGTTCTCCGCGTACAGTTTTTCAACTTCATCCCAATTGATAATATTGAAAAAAGCATTCACATAATCCGGTCTTCTATTTTGATAATTTAGATAATATGCATGTTCCCAAACATCTAGTCCAAGAATAGGGTGACCACCGCAACCTACGCCCGGCATAAGCGAATTATCCTGATTTGGAGTTGAACATATTTCTACTTTTCCTCCCTTGTGCACACAAAGCCAAGCCCAACCTGAGCCAAAACGTGTTCCTGCGGCAGTACTGAACTTTTCCTTAAACCCATCAAAAGAACCAAAAGCGTCGTCAATTGCCCTGGCCAGTTCCCCACTTGGGGCGCCACCTCCCTTAGGGGATAAAATACTCCAAAACAAAGAGTGGTTATAAAATCCGCCACCATTATTTCTAACCGCGCCATTATCCATATCCAAACCTTTAAGGATAGTTTCAATTGATTTTCCTTCTAGCTCGGTTCCTTTTATAGCATTGTTTAATTTGGTAGTATAACCGTTGTGATGTTTCGTATGATGTATTTCCATTGTCCTTGCGTCGATATGAGGCTCCAGAGCATCATACGCATAAGGTAACTTGGGTAATTCAAAAGCCATATTTATTTGTTTTTAGTGTTAATATTAATCTATCTCAAAGTTAATCTTTTTAACAATTATATTCCCCTAATTATTTGTTAAGAACTGCGTTAGAATCCTTATTTTGCAGGTAAAAATAAGTGCAAGAGAGTTCCTTTAAAATTTTCAACGCTTCCGCAGGTTCTGGAAAGACCTATGCGCTCTCTAAAGCTTATCTAAAACTTGTTCTTTCCGCTCCAAATAGTTTCAAGAGAATTCTGGCCATCACGTTCACCAATAAGGCCGTAAACGAGATGAAGCACCGCATTTTAAGGAGTCTTTACGAATTTAGTATTATTGATTTAGATGAAAATTTCCCGCCGTTGTTTGAGGAACTTTCTTTAGAATTAAACCTGACGCCAGAATCTTTAAAGGAAAAAAGTAGGCTAAGACTTAAGGAAATTCTTCACAATTATGCATTTTTTGACATTTCTACCATAGATAAGTTTACGCACCGGCTCATTAGGACCTTTGCGAGAGATCTAAAAATACCCCAAAATTTCGAAGTGGTCCTGGACACGGACCTTCTTTTAAACGAAGCCGTATCAAGAGTTGTTGGAAAAGCAGGCGAAGATCCAGAGCTTACCAAAATCTTAATGGCTTTTACCTTAGAAAAAATAGATGATAACAAGAGTTGGGACATAACGTACGATTTATTAAAAATAGGTAAGTTGCTCTTTGACGAGAACAATGGCCCGCACCTAAAACTATTGGAAAACAAGGAAACTGCAGTTTTCCTAAAGCTCCAAAAAGATTTGTCCAAAAAGATTACGGCAGTACAAAAAAAAGCGGCAAAAATTGCGGATGAAACCTTAAATTTCATTCAAAGCACAGGTCTGGATGTAAAAGATTTTCCTAGGGAGACACTACCAAACCATTTTAAAAAGGTTAAAGAAGGTAATTTGAACCCTAGTAGACTATATGCCAATAAACTGGAAGATAATTTGATGGCTGGGGAAATCTTAAAAGCGAACGTTCAGCTTCCTTCTTCAACTATTCCTTCTGAACTTTTACAGCGGTACCTGGATATTAAGGAATTCGTTTATGCTAGAAGCTTATTACTAAACGCCTACAGGAATATTGTTCCACTGACTTTATTGAATAGTATTCAAAAAGAAATCAAGCTTATACAAGAAGAAAAAGATCAGCTTTCCATTTCAGAATTTAATGCTGTCATATCCAGGGAAATTAAGAATCAACCCGCGCCGTTCATCTATGAACGCTTGGGAGAAAAATACCGCCATTATTTTATTGATGAATTCCAGGATACCTCCGAGATGCAATGGAACAATCTGATCCCTTTAATAAGCAATGCATTGGAAGGACTGGATTCAAGCGGCCGTACAGGCTCCCTCTTTTTGGTTGGTGACGCCAAACAGGCCATTTACAGATGGCGGGGCGGAAAAGCGGAACAATTCCTGGATCTGACCAAGCAAAGGAGCAATCCGTTTTCAGTAATGGGAGCTACTTACCTACTCCCCACAAACTATCGTAGTAAGGAAGAAATTATAAGCTTTAACAACCTGTTTTTTCAGAGCATCAGCCCTTTTCTAGAAAACCCTACCTATCGTGGGTTCTTTATGGAAGGAAACCAACAAAGGCCTAACAATAAGAAGGACGGGTATGTGAACCTATCCTTTTTAGAAGAAGAAACCGATGAAGATTACGCTGAAAAAACGTTGTCCATTATTAATGAAAACCTCAGTAATGGTTTTACCTACGGAGACATCTGTATTCTTGTCCGCAAAAAAAAGCATGGGGTTTTACTTTCTAATTTTCTATTGAATTCCGATGTTCCCGTAATTTCACCCGATGCTCTATTATTGTCCAATAATAGGAAGGTATGTTTTTTGGTAAATCTGATGCGGTTCAAATTACAGCCCCAAGAGCCCGCCATTGCTTTTGAGATACTCAGTTTTTTATCTGAAGGAAATGAAGATAAACATACCTTTATTCAAAGAAATCTTGCCGATGTAAACTCCTTTTTACGTCAAGAGTTTAATTTTGACATGGAAAAGTTCGTTCAGGAATCCATTTATGACGGTATTGAATACGCGCTGAAAAAGTTTGACCTGATGTCTACCTCAGACGCTCATGTAATTACGTTCGTAGACATCGTTTTTGAGGTTGAACAGAAAGAAGGTCCGGACCTCGGGTATTTCTTGGATTACTGGGAGAAAAAAGAAACATCGTTCAGTATCAGTGCTCCAGAAGATGTCAATGCCGTACAGGTGATGACTATTCATAAGGCTAAAGGCCTTGAGTTTCCGGTGGTAATATTCCCATATGCCAATACTTATATTTTTGAAGAGATAAATCCAAAACTCTGGATTCCTGTAGAACAGGACGAATTTTTGGGTTTTAAAGAATTACTCATCGATAAGAAGCAAGAAGTAAAAAATTACGGAAAACGAGAAGCATCAATTTTTGAGGAAGAGGAACAGCAGTTAATGTTGGACGCCTTTAACCTTTTATATGTGGCATTGACCCGAGCCGTGGCTGCTCTATATATCATCAGCAGTAAGGATCTTGAAAAAAATGGGAGCTATAAAACCAAATACTTTTCTGGCCTGTTCATCCATTTTCTTAGCGCCATGAAACTATGGACCCCAGAAAAACTGGAATATACGTTCGGTAAACCGACTAAAAATGATGGTGATAAGCTATTGCCGACGAATTGCGATATCCCATATATCTATTCCCATAAAGACCGTTCAAGCTTCAGTATCGTGACAAAGGCAGGTATGCTTTGGGACAGTGGGCGCGATATTGCGGTAAAACAGGGTAACTTGATACATTATATATTGGGCAACATTAAAATTTACGATGATTTGGATAAGGCTATCTTTAAAGCTGTACAAAAAGGACTCATAGATGAAGCGGAGGCCGAAAAAATACGCCCCAAAATTATAGCTGTGCTCGACCACCCTCAATTAGCACCTTATTTTAAATTAGGGAATACGGTTTTTAACGAAAGAGATATTTTAATGGCAGCTGGCACCGTAGAAAGACCGGATCGGATAGTATTAAAAGATAAAAGTGTAACCATAATAGATTACAAAACGGGCGGAAAGGACTCCAGATACCGCATGCAACTAGAGGAGTATGCAAATGCCTACCTTAGTATGGGCTATAGCGTAGCGAATAAAATCATTGTGTATATTAACGAAAACATTGTAACTGAATTTATTTAAGATGTACGGAAAAATTAAACAACATTTGCAAGAAGAGTTGGAGAGCATAAAGGAG
>CAJQMW010000497.1 GCA_905479535.1 uncultured Maribacter sp.
TACTCGGGCACGAACAGGGGTTCCGTAAGGCCAAAGGGCATGGTGATCCAACTCATTTTGAGCATTTCTTTCCTAGTATCCTTTTTAAATAGATAGATTACCGCCCAAAGGACGAGGATGATAAGGGACCATATGAACCAGACGTATTGCATCTAATTCGTTTTTTGGAGTTCTAAATATTCTACTGTTTCCTTTACCGTGAGCGGATACGTGGCATTGCCAGTCCTTACAAAAAAGGTGGTGTCCGTACCGTTTTTTAGGAATACGGGTACGGTAGATGTTTCTACATCTACCACACATACCTCCTTTTCTTCTAGGTAATAAAAGAATACATGATTTTTAAAGCAGGCCTCTTGGCCTATAAGGGTAGCTATGATACGGAAAATTTCGCGTTCGTAACCGTCCCTGTTTTTGTGTTTAAGGGTCTTGAAGTCTTTTTCAAGGCCTAAAATATTTCCGTCATCATCTACACCAAGCATCAATTTACCACCCTTGGCGTTCATAAAGCCGACAATCGTTTTCGCGATGACCAGTTCCAGTTCCCTATTGGTGGTTTTTCGATTGTAGTCGTATCGAATCGATGATTTGAACTCGACCATCTCATTTTCGCCGGCCTGGATCAATGCCTCGATATCACGGACAAGTAAGCGTTGTTGTGTTCCAATGAGTTTATTTTTTCTTCTAAGGTTAATCCAAAATAGACCGGAAGCCATTCCTAGAAGTCCCCCCAACAAAGTCAATAGGCCGCCCATGCCCTGCATATCAAAACTAAATGATGCTAAAAACCTTTCTTTCAATACCTCTTGAAACAAAGTAAAAGAAAAAGGGGTATGGCTAAACTCAAACCAATAGAGTACCATGGTAAACGGGTGTACCAAGAAATAGAATATTCCCGCACCTAACAACATTTGAACTGTAATCGTTTGTACACTCTTCATCTCGCTGTCATTCTGTATTGATCATTAATTTACTTTATGTAGCCGTGCTCGAGGTTCGTCATTTCGCATATTATTCATCATCCGCCGCCAATATGTGCCTCTCCCAAGATATGGCCATACGTTTTCAAAGCAATCACCTGTAAAGCAAACCTCCTCGATGTCCTTATGTTGGTAGTAATCCGACATTAATGTCGTATCCAACTCCATATTATAGAAATGAACTTCAATTCTTCTTTTTCAGGTTTTGGCAATTTCGGCAATGGTATCTCCTATAGTTTTCCCAATACCTTGGACTTTCAAGCCATTCATAGTAGTGATTGTTCCCACATACGTTCCTTCAACCTCATTAACCAAAGGTTTTTCTGATTTTTCACAAGCTGCCAAAAACGGTAAATACAACAGAAATGGCAATCAATCCAAACTTTTTAAATGTTTTTGATTTGAAATGATTAACCACTCCACATAATTTTCGCTCACCTTTTCAGTTTTAACTGGGCATTGTAAAAAGCCGCAATAAGGGCACCTATCAGCCATGCGACAATAAATGTCTGAACAATGCCAATTAATGCCTCCCAAAGAGGAACATCCATTCTAATGATATTAGTGGTATCCAGGCCGTGCAAAAGACTGTTAAAAAATGCTATGCTTCCTTCCTGGCCTGCGGTTGCCATAACAATCATACAGCCTGCATAGAGCAAAGCTCCTGTTAGGCCCAAGGCAAATCCAAATTTTTTTACGTTGATACGATTCATGATTATTGTTTTATGTTAATTGTTTTTACAACTAGTTCTATCCTAAGTGGTAACTAGTGATTTTGCTCTAGACTCTTTCTGTACTCCATCTTCTCGTGCATCGTCATTTCCAAATTCTCGTGCTCAAGAGTATGGTCACAAAAGGTGTCGCTCAAAAGACTGTCGTTGGCGATGACCGGCATAAAATGATGTGTTGTAAGCAGCATAAGTTCAGGGTATCCGGTTATCATAGTGCTGAGTTTCCCTGCGAGTATCGTATCATTTGCAGCGGCTGTAACCAATTCGTCGACCATCATTCCTGTGGCGTGATCGTTTTCCATCATCTTCGCAATATATTTTTGGCCCAATTCATGGTTCTCGGCCATGAATGTCAAGACTTCCTCTTGTTGGGACGGATCCTTGAGTTGGTCCTTTATGGTACCCTCTTGTTTTTGTGAACAGGCAGAAAGTATAATAGAGGCCAGTACCAGACCTGCTGTCATTTTGATCGTTGTTTTCATTTCATTTTGTTTTAGGGGTTAAAATTCTGCTTTTATTCAGATTTTAAAATCTTCTTGGATTCCTCGTACTCCTCTTTCGTGATCTCGCCTTTGGCAAATCGCTTTTTAAGAATGCGTAGAGGGTCTTCTTTCCTGTTTTTGGTATAGGGGAGGTCGTAGGGTATAAAAAAGATCCAGATCAATAGGATAAACCATACGATCCACCATATAAAGTGCATACCGCCGTAATGTCCGTCAAAAAAATGCATAGTTTTAAATTTTAGTTGTTACTACTTGTTTTTGTGGACTAATTGTCCAGTTTTAAAAGTTTCCTTGATGCTTCATATTCACCCTTGGTAATCTCGCCTTTGGCAAACCGCCTTTTCAGTGCTATGAGGGTGTCGTCTTCAATTTCATCATGGGATGAACTGGACGGGGCAAAGAAAATCCAGCCCAGCAATACAACCCAAATGGCCCACCATATAAGGTGCATGCCCCAAAAAAATCCGTCTTTGTAAAACATACTATTAGATTTAAAGGTTATTATTAGTTTAATTGATTTCCGTTATGGTATAGCCTTCAAGTTCGTTGAGTTGCCCTTGCAGCTCATCTACCGAAAGTTCTTCCTTCATGCTGATAATCGTGGCACCTTTCGGCTGCAAGAAAATTTGTGTTTTCTCTACCGCCGGATGTTCTTCCAAAGCTCTTTTGACCCTTGTCACACAGCCGCCACAGCTTATCCCTTCGATTTGAAATTTGCGTCTCATTGTAAAAGTTTTACTCGATAATCGAGATTTGAATGCTCCGAGGCTTGCCTCGAAATCAAAATGTTTTTCCTTTAACTGCCTCGTGGGCTTGCCCCGAGGTCGTTTACTGTTCTTTAATGATGTCGATGGCCTTCATGTCCTTTTTTGTCCCCATCATCTAGCACTTTCTCTTTACCTTCTCCGTGCTGCTTAGCGCCATGGCCGCCGTGGTTATGGCCACCGCCCCCGTGTGACCCGTGCGGCATCAACAGATGCAGTACGAACATTACGATTATAAAGGCAAAAAGCCCATTATATCCTGTAATGCCCAATGCCGGGGCAAAAAATATAAGTAGTAGGGGCAGCCCACAACCGATAACCATCCATATCCAATGACTTTTCATTATTGCTATATTTACGTTATAATTTTATGTTTTTTTAGTGGTGTTCGGAATGGTCATCTTCAGATGATTTCATTTTGTTGTCATCATCCATCATTCCCATCATCCATCATTCCCATCATGTCCATGCCTTTTTCTTCCATCATCTGTTTACAGGACTGCATACAATCCTCGCTCATCATGCCTTTTTCATGCATCGTTTTCATCATGTTGCCCATCATCTTACCGTCTTTCATCATGGATTGCATCATGTTCTTCATCATCGTACTGTCTTTCATCATCATTTGCATGCCATCGCCTTTCATCATGCCGCCCATCATTTTATGGTTGCCCTGCATCATTTGCATTGCATGGTCGCTCTCTTGCATGTTTTCCATAAGGCCGGTCATGTATGTGTGGTTGTTCGCAATGGCATCAAAAATCTCACTTCGTGTCTCGGAGTTGTCGAGCATTGCGTTAACATCGGTTTTCTGGTTGCAACCGTTTAAGGCAAACAACCCGATCGTCAAAAAAATTAGTGTTGCTGTTTTCATTGTATTTGATTTAAGGTTTACTCGATTCGTTTTAACTTTTTCCTTTACGTACTCCCGAAGTTTCAGAGGCACATTTTATGCCCTAATTTTCGCTCCGGTCCAAAAGGTCAAATGGGTCCACTGAAAGGTCTGTTCCCTTGTGCTGAACAAAAATCAATTATTGCCCAATATCAACGGTAGTCCAGAATCGCTGCTACCGACTACGACTACTTTCGAGTTGGGCGACTTGGCTAGTTCCAATGTTGCATCGATACCCTTGTCCTGTAATATCTTATCGGTCAGGGAAGCGCTTAAAATTTTATTCGCATCCGCCTTTCCTTGTGCTTCTATGGTTACTTTTTCCGCTTCCTTTTTGGCGGTAACCAAACGAAATTCATATTCCAAAGACTCTTGTTCTTGTTTAAGCTTACGCTCTATAGCTTCCTTTATGGTGCCGGGCAAAGTAACATCTCGCACTAGTATCTCATTGAGCTGAATGTACTGTCCGTCAACGATTTTTTTGGTCTCTTCATAGATCTCTGCCTGTATTGCATCTCGTTTACTGGAATACAATTGCTCCGGGGTATAGCGCCCCACGACGCTTCTTGCCGCAGATCTTATTGTGGGCAGTAGTACACGGTTAACATATTCCGTACCTTTTTCCTGATGAAGTTTTCCTAAAAATTCCCGCTTTGGCTCGAACCAAGCGGAGGCGTCCAGTTTTATCTCCAATCCGTTGGAGGAGAGCACCTGCATTTTTTCAAAAACTTCTTGCTGCCTAACCTCATATATAAAAACCTTGTTCCAAGGTGCCACGATATGGAAACCCTCGCCCAAAGGCGGCTGATCGGTAACCACTCCGCCCCCAAAGGTCTTGTAGAGCACCCCGGCTTCCCCGGACCCAATCGTTACTGCAGATTTTGCGATTAAAATAACCAGTGCAATAAGAATAATTGTTGCTGGTAACGCAATTTTTGGTAATTTTTCCATATTCAACATAGTTTAATTGACTTAGGCACTTAATTAATAACCGAAGAGAAATTGAAAGTCTTATTATCAACGATTTACAAAATTGAGATTCGTAATTTCCTTGGCAAAAAGAGCTAAACCTTACTTTTCGAAACTTGGAATGCCCATGAATAGGGATGTTATAATTATTAGTAATGCGCCTAAGTCAATAATTTAAATTAATACTGTTCCGCCTTGTTCCATGGACGGATTCGAATATAATTTTGCCGCTATCGCTGTTCTATCGAAGCAGCTATTGGAGCTTTTGGCCATTTTAATTGGCCGATTTTAAAAACTCCTCTATCTTCTTGCTTTCGTTCTCGGTAAGGTTGGCCCTGATCCTCATATGAAGGCTGATGGTCTCCCAATCCGTATCGTTATAATCCGCAGGGGACGGTGCTATGTGGCATCGATTACAGGCTTCTCCCCACATTTGGGCCCCCGATTTTTCGATCTTGAATTCTTCCTCCGCTGCTGCGGTGGCCGTATCCGGAACATCGGTATAGCCTTTCTTTGTGGAAGAACAGGCCACGGCCGTAATGCCCACAATTGTCATTACTATGACGCCTATTACTGTTTTATATATTGTTTTCATGTTTTCTATTTTTAAATGAATGTTTTTAGAATCCTATGGCCCAATGTACAAACAGGCCATCCGTGTTGGTTAAACCATCTCCGTCATGACCACCTTCCGTTTCTGTAGTCTGGTAACTAAGTTTGACCACAGATCTCCAGCTCAGCCAATAATTTAGACCAAAGGCGTACTGGACCGATTTCTCTTCCCATTCCGCGCCTTCCGGAGCATTAAAATCCGAATACCTGCCCACAAACTCCAGTTTTTTGACAAAATCGCTGCTTGCCATAGTAGGCCGGTAACTCAGCTGCCCATAAAAGGAGTTGCTTTGATTGTCAAAGGAATATTCTTCCTCTACACCATCCTCCAGCTCAAAATAGGTTGCGGTATCCACATTCGAATTGTTGTACTGGGCCTTGACGTCCACTATGCCACCCAGTCCTGATATTTGCTTGACTAAGGAAAAATCCAAGGCGAACAAAAATGCCCCCACATCCTCGTATTCGGAGTCCTCTTGACCGGTATTAGCTGTGGTGTAGGCCGAGAAGCCCAATTCGATGGAAGAATCGGAAAAGGGTAAAAGCCCCAAACGACCACCATAGGCCTTGCCCAGGTTGTTATCCTCATAATTTTGGAACAACAGCATTCCCGCCTCTTCGGGTTCTTCACTACCGTCTTTTAAGCGAGGTCCATTAGTGGCATAGACCGAATAGTTCAATGTTGGACCGCCCAGGTCGAAGGCCCCCCTAAGCTCCACTCCAATTCCTGAAGAGGGTGCAATGCCATCATGTCCGTAGCCTAAAGGAGTATTGGGCAAGCGGTTGATCCAAGCGGGGTGCAATCGTTCCATAAAAGTTCCGAAGGGCAATAGAAATTTCCCTGCCCTGGCGATCATGTTCTTGTTGAGCACGTACATGACATCGGCATACTCTAACCCGGTCTCCAGTTCATTTCCTTCAAGTACAAATTCCAGTTCTGCCTCGAACATCAACCTGTCCGAATGTTTGTACAGGAATATGGGGGCAAAGGCGGCTCCCAAAAATGTGGATTCCGTTTCATCCCCGGAGTCCATATATTCAAATCCGGTATGCCCATAGCCCCTTAGCATAAACTGGGTCTTGCTCGGTTCAAAAGTGTTGTATGTTTGGCCGTACATCTGACCGCCAAAAACAACTGCGATTAGTAATACTAGTAGCTTTTTCATTACTTAAGGGTTCTTATGTAGTTAATGATCTCCCAGCGTTTTTTCTCAGGGATGGCAGTTTTATAAGAGGCCATCGGTGAGCGGCCTTCTTCCAATTTCCAGAACAGGGCCCCATCTGTCTGGGCTTGGACTTCGGCACTGGTAAAATCGGTTGGTTTAGGTGTGAGTCCCGCACCTCCTACACCGTCGCCTTTGCCCTTGGCACCGTGGCA
>CAJQMW010000498.1 GCA_905479535.1 uncultured Maribacter sp.
ACTCTGATCTTTTAAGAGTTGGGGAGCGTGTAAAATTGACTACGCTAGATAGTCCGGATGTTTACGAAGGGACCGTCTCCCGAATAAACGGTAGGGTGGACCAGGCAAGTCAGACTATAAAGGCATATATTGAGGTAGAGAACAAAGACCTTAGGGAGGGGATGTACCTTGAGGCAAATCTGGATGCCCGAAAAGAGGAGAACGCCATTGAGGTGGACAGGAGTCTACTGTTGGAGGATAATAAAATATTCGTGGTCAAGGATTCCGTTTTGGATGTAATCGATGTAAGACCTATCTATTTTTCCGAAAAACGGGTAGTTCTAAAAGATGTACCAGATGGCACTACTATAATGTCCAAACCATTGATAGGGGCATATACGGGAATGGCCGTAAAAATTTATGAGGACCGATCCGATAATTCCAAAAGCTAATGCGAAAGTTAATAGAATATTTTATACGGTATCATGTAGCGGTAAACGTGATTATCATCGCTTTTGCGATTTTTGGTATTGTTGGGGCCAAATCATTGAAATCCTCTTTTTTCCCGTTAACGGATTCCAAGAATATCTCTATCAATATTACCTATCCAGGAGCATCTCCCCAAGAAATCGAAGAAGGCATCGTTTTAAAGATCGAGGACAATCTTAAAGGTCTCGAAGGAGTGGATAGGGTCACCTCTACCTCCAGGGAAAACAGCGGGACGATCAATGTGGAGATTGAGAAGGGCAGGGATATCGATTTTATGTTGCTGGAGGTCAAGAACGCCGTGGATAGGGTTCCCACTTTTCCTACCGGAATGGAACCTTTGATAGTATCTAAGCTAGAAGCCGTACGGCAAACCATAAGCTTTGCCATTAATGGTAAAGACATTCCTCTTGCTACCTTAAAAAGTGTAGGAAGGCAAATAGAAAATGACCTAAGGGCCATAGATGGGATTTCGCAAATTGAGATTACAGGGTATCCCCAAGAAGAAATTGAGATTGCGGTAAATGAAAATACGCTGTTGGCATACGGCATCTCTTTTGACGAAGTGGCGCAAGCCGTTGGCAATGCCAACATTTTAGTGACCGGAGGAAATATTAAGACGGATGCCGAAGAATATTTAATTAGGGCCAACAACCGATCATACTATGGGGACGAACTCTCTAATTTGATTGTTAGGGCAGATGCTTCCGGTAGTACCGTTAGACTAAAAGACGTCGCTACCGTACGGGACCGTTTTGCGGAAACACCCAATGCTTCCTATTTTGATGGAAATCTATCGGTAAACACTACCATAACCAGTACTAATACCGAGGATTTGATTACCTCCGCCGAGAAGGTGAAGGTCTATATAGAGGAATTTAACCAGAAATACAATAATGTTAAATTGGATATTGTTTCTGACCTCTCTACCACACTAGTACAACGTACACAGCTTCTTACGGAGAATGCAATTATGTGAATGGTTTTGGTATTGATATTTTTATCATTGTTCCTTAACACGAGATTGGCTTTTTGGGTCGCTTTTGGTTTACCGGTGGCTTTCTTGGGAATGTTCATCTTTGCTGGTTTTTTTGATGTCACCATTAACGTATTGTCATTGTTCGGAATGATTATAGTAATCGGAATTTTGGTGGATGACGGTATCGTTATTGCAGAAAATATATACCAGCATTACGAAAAAGGGAAGAGCCCGGTGCAAGCGGCCGTAGACGGTACCATGGAGGTTTTACCTCCCATTATCTCTGCGATTATAACCACTGTTCTGGCTTTTTCCATATTCCTTTTCTTAGATAGTAGGATTGGCGAATTTTTCGGAGAGGTATCTGTAATCGTAATACTTACACTTGTCGTTTCATTGGTTGAAGCCTTGATTATTCTTCCTGCACACTTGGCGCATTCCAAGGCACTACAGCCGTTGGATAAAAGACCGAAAAAAGGACTGGCTAAGGCCTTTGCCAGATTGCGGGTAATTAACGAAGCCGGTGACAATTTCATGGTATGGATGCGCGACAAGATGTATAGCCCCGCATTGCGATTTACAATGCGTTATAAGATACTTACGTTCAGCTTTTTTGCAATGGCACTAATTTTGACCTTTGGGTCTATTGGCGGAGGTATCATTAGAACGGCATTCTTTCCGAGAATTGCCAGTGACCGGGTGCAGGTAGAACTACAGATGCCAAACGGGACCAATGAAAAAATTACGGATTCTATCATTCGGATGATAGAGGATAATGCTGAAATCGTAAACCAAGAGCTAACCCAAAAATATCTGAAGGGGACAGATAAAATACTCTTTGAAAATATGATTAGAAGGGCCGGGCCCGGTTCCTCTACGGCAACTTTAACTATAAACCTTTTACCTGGAGAAGAAAGACCGGATGCGATCGCTTCGGATTTGGTTACAAATAGACTACAAGAATTAGTAGGGCCGGTAGTGGGTGTGGAAAGTCTTATTTATGGCTCCGGGGGGAACTTTGGAGGGTCGCCAGTGTCCGTATCGCTTTTGGGAAATAATATTGAAGAGCTTAAAGCAGCAAAGAAGGAATTAAAAACTGCCTTGGAGAATAATACACTCTTGAAGGATATTGCCGATAACGATCCTGCCGGTATTAAGGAAATACGTTTGGAGCTAAAAGAAAATGCTTATCTGCTTGGGTTGGATTTGAGGAATGTAATGAATCAAGTCCGTGCCGGTTTTTTTGGTACGCAAGCCCAGCGTTTTCAAAGGTCCCAAGACGAAATTAGGGTTTGGGTCCGTTATGATAGGGACAATCGTTCTTCAATTTCTGATTTGGATGAGATGCGGATTCTTACCCCGAGCGGCGATAGGGTACCCTTAAAGGAAATAGCGGAATATTCCATTGAAAGGGGAGATGTAGCCATTAATAGGTTAGAGGGGCAACGGGAAATACAGGTTTCCGCGGACCTTAAAAATCCAAAGGACAGTCCTACGGATATCATGGCAGAAGTCCAAAATGTGATCATGCCGGAAATACAATCAAAATACCCCACGGTAACGGCATCCTATGAAGGTCAAAACAGGGAGTTGGGGAAACTAACGGGGTCTTTGGAGGTGGTAGGCTTTTCCGTTCTTCTACTCATTTATGTTACGATAGCCTTCACGTTCAGGAGTTTCAGTCAGCCATTAATGCTACTCTTGTTAGTGCCCTTTAGTTTAACTGCCGTAGCTTGGGGACATTGGATCCATGATTTTCCCATTAACGTCTTATCGCTTTTAGGAATCATTGCCTTAATTGGTATTATGGTTAATGATGGGCTAGTACTTATTGGAAAATTCAATACCAATCTTAGGGAAGGTATGACCTTTGATGACGCCATCTACCAAGCAGGAAGGTCAAGGTTCAGGGCTATTTTTCTTACCTCTATTACAACAATAGCTGGTCTTGCACCTTTAATGTTGGAGACTAGCAGACAGGCCCAATTTCTAAAGCCAATGGCTATTTCCATTGCATATGGTATTGGTATAGCCACGGTTTTGACATTACTGATGCTACCACTATTCCTTAGTTTTAGCAATAAATTGAAATCTCAACAATTGTTGCTTACATCTGGACATAAGATTACGAAGGAGGAAGTGGAAAGGGCCATTAAAGAGAAAAAAGAAGGACAACACCTAGAGGGACAAGAAGTTCATGCACCGGTGAATTTAAATGGTGTAACCAAACCAGAATTAGAAGAACATTTAGAATGATAAGATTACCATTATTTGCGATACTTTTTTTAATTCCATTCGTTACGATTGTTGCACAAAAAAAAATCCTTTCAAAGGATGAAGCCATAGCTTTGGCGTTGAAGAATAATTTTGGAATCGAAATAGCAAGAAATAATTTAAAAATTGCAGAGAACAACAAGAGTATTCTGAACTCTGGGTTTTTACCAAGTTTAACGGGTAATGCAGGAGGATCTTATGATAAAAACAATCAGGATGCAACTTTTCAAGACGGAACTGTAAGAACAATTGAGGGCGCTGAAACAACACGCTACAATGCTTCGCTAAATTTGAACTATACACTTTTTGATGGCTTGGGCAGGTGGTATGATTACAAAAGGTTAAAGGAGCAATATAACCTCACCGAGTTGGAAACAAGGGAAACAATAGAGACTACGATGCTACAAATCTTTACGGTTTATTTTGAAGCAGCTAGGCTTACAGAAAATATTAGGGTTCTTGAGGAAACATTTAGAAATACTAGCAAACGTCTTGAACGTTCACAGTATAGTTTCGAATTTGGCCAGACCAACAAATTAGATGTCTTGAATGCGGAGGTTGATTTGGTAAACGATAGTATTAACTTAATGAACGAGAGACAGATATATAGGAACACAAGGCGAGATTTAAATTTGTTGCTAAATCGTGAGTTGGTTACCAAGTTTGAAGTGGACACCCTTATTTCATTTATAAATCCAATTGGGTTAGCGGAGCTTTTAGACGAAGGCATTTCAAAGAATGTACGTATTATGCAATCGGAACAAAATATCAAAATAAATGATTACACCCTTAAATCTAGCAGGTCTGTTTTTCTGCCAACGGTAGGTTTGACTGGTTCTTACGGTTGGAATGAAGGTAATTTCCCGGTTACTAATTTTTTGACCTCTAGCGTTTCTTCTGGAATATCGGCAGGTCTAAGCCTAACATGGAGTCTTTTTGATGGGGGTAGTGGAATTACACAGGTTAAAAATTCAAGAATTTTGTTGGATACTCAACAAACGCTACAAGAACAAATCTATCAAGAAGTTAGAAGGGATATTGAAAATGCCAAGGAGAACTATACGAATAGGTTACGGATTTTTAACCTACAATCTAGTAATGTGGCTACTTCCCAAAATAATTATGATCGTTCCATTGAGCAATATAATTTAGGTCAAATCTCATCGGTTGAGCTACGTCAGGCACAAATAAACCTACTTAATGCACAGACCAATAAGAACCTGGCAAAATACGATGCAAAGTTGGCAGAACTTCAATTATTGCAGCTAACGGGACAGCTCCTAAACATAGAATTATAAATAAGTAATCAAACCAAGGTCCAGTTAAAAGAACAGGGATGTATAGCGAAAAATCAAAAAACGAGCTTTTGGAATTATTTGAGCAACACTATATGCTCACCTTTGAGTCTCAAATTAAACTAAGCGAGGAACTTGGAAAACGTAATTTGAAAGCAGAGAAGAAAATACTCGATGAGACCATCTCGGTTCAAATCGCAAAAATTAAAAATTTAGAATACCTCAAGGATTTTGGTTTTAATGCGGAGTTCAATAATGGGGGTGTCGTGGTTACTAGAACCACTAGGGCAATTTTGACGGACGTAATTGCCATTTTTGCCGGTTTTATCGTTTTTTTAATCGGAGTCTACGGTATCGCTTCTTTGGTGTCGGTTTTTATGAACGGCGAGGACATGAACGTTTTTTCCTTGGCCATAGATCTTGTCATGGCAAGTTTGGTTTTAACGGGTTTTAAATTTTTTAATGGAATTAAACGTCTGTTGGACTATGCGGGATTTAAACTATCCAATTTTGAAGGTATAATCACTTTACAAAAACGATTTGATCTAAAACTGGAACAAATTAAGGAAAAGGCTTCGGAGCTATTCCTGGAAACGGAAGAGGACCAAATGGTATTGAAGCTTGGAAAGCATACTATCTTCAATTCCAACGTAGAAAGCATAGTACAACGCATGACCTTGCAGGAATTAGCTAATGTTTTAAGAAAAGATAGCTAATCCTTTTAAATAGCGTTTTTTATGTTTGAGCATTTTTTTCAATGTCCGTACTGTTGGGAGCAAATATCAATGCTATTGGATACTTCGGTAGCCAACCAGACCTACATTGAGGATTGTGAAGTTTGTTGTAGACCCATCGAAGTTGCCTCCACATTCAAGGGGAATGAGCTTGTCGCTTTTCAAGCTAGTGGTATGGCTCAATAGTTAATTCATTTCTTTGATCTTACCCCCGAAAATTTTATCCTTTTCAATAGATTTTGGATTACCGTAAATGTATATGGAGCCGCCTGCTTTAACTTTTGCCTTTACCAAATCCGATGCTTTTACATCTGCCCTTCCTCCGGCGAGGACGGTGACTTCGGTCGTGGCCGTATTCAAGTCTTTATTGTAAGCCTTTCCACCAGTATTAACAGAAACCTCTTGAGTCTCGCTACTGCCGGTCAAGGTAATCTCACTCCCTGAAACTGCACGTACATAGGTATCCTTAAGCGCAATCTTTAAATCTATGACCCCACCTTCTTGGGCTTTAATTTCCACCCTATCTCCCTTAAAAGTCTCATCCGAAACAATTTTCCC
>CAJQMW010000499.1 GCA_905479535.1 uncultured Maribacter sp.
GATGAATAATCAGATTTCATCTTTACATCACCTTGTGCTAATGAAATGTTTGAAATTAAAATCAATCCTAATATTAGAAATTTTTTCATAAAGTTTGTCTTAAGCACATTAAGCACAACGGTTATGTGTATGATAAGTTGCGTGTTTCAAGCAACTAATTTAGCAAATACAAACGGAATAGAAAATCCGCGAGGATTTTCGTAAGTAGGCAATAACTAGCAATTAATTATACACCGTGTGTGTGCCTTGAATGGTAAATATAGTTCTTTTAAAGAATGTCCCAAAGGGTGTGAGTCCCTTATGCGCAGGGGTAACGCCTTGAAGCAAAGTAAGTCGCAAGCTGGTTTATCGTGAGGTATGCAGTGAAGTAAGCGAGACTACGTGATTGGTTCTGACGAACAGAAACTAAATACGAGGCTGTTAGATTGGATTAGCAAGCACATCATTGTGACGTCCTAAACGTTTTTTTAAGCGATGATCGAAGCAGTAGATTTAGCAGAGATTAATCAAAGGGTATTTACCTTACCAAGGGAGGTCTCTACAACTACGCGTTGGTTAGGTAGAGAAGTCAGCCGAAGTCATAGTAATTGTTACCCTGATAGTAACAATGAAGGACTGAACAGTAATGGTCTTTAATAGACAGAAGAGTTTTTTGGATTAAGGACAGCCTCCTTTCAAAAAGCAGCCTTTGATTAAGCGAGACAACAGAATAGAGTAAATGATTAAACAAGTAATTAACAACAAAAATCTAAACGAAGCCTATTTGCGGGTGTATGGTAATAAGGGAGCGTCTGGTGTAGATGGGTTGCAGGTAACTGAGCTAAAGTCTACATTAAAAGCACACGGAACTACCTACAACCAGCAAATAGAAAGAGAGGGGTATCAGGTTTCTCCAATTTTAGGCGTCGAAATACCTAAAAGCAATGGTAAGACCCGATTATTAGGGATACCTACTGTAGTAGATAGAGTATATCAACAAGCATTACATCAAGTACTGCAACCTATCTTTGAGGCAGACTTTCGAGAGCATAGTTATGGATTTAGACCCAACTGTAATGCGCATCAAGCCGTAACACAGAGCTTGGAAAACATCAATTCTGGCTATCAAGATGTGGTTAATATTGACCTCAAATCATTTTTTGACGAAGTAGAACACCGCCTGATACTAGATTTGATTTACGCGAAAGTAACGTGTAAAGCAACGATGAAGCTATTACGGTCATTTTTACGAGCGCCGATACAAATCAATGGTAAATTAATCAAACGTAGAAAAGGCGTACCGCAAGGCTCACCTTTGAGTCCTTTACTATCCAACATTCTACTCAATGAGTTAGATAAAGAATTGGAGAAACGAGGACATAAATATGTTCGTTATGCCGATGATTTTAGTATTTACGTTCGCCTTAAAAAGTCGGCAAAGCGAGTAGGTAATAGTATCTACAAGTATTTGCGAGATAAATTACACTTACCCATTAACCGAGAAAAGAGCGGCATTTGCCGCCCTCAAACTTTTAATTTGTTAGGGTACGGTTTTGTGCCCACATACAAAAAGGGAGAAAAGGGGAAATATCAACTGGTTGCGAAGAAGTCCAAATGGGCAGCGTTGAAGCAAAAGCTAAAATACTTGACCAGAAAGACGATTCCAATGAGTTTTGATGAGCGAACGAAACGACTGAACTGGTTGATAAGAGGCTGGGTAAATTATTTCAAATTAGGCAGTATTCAGGGTAAACTGAAAAAGCTTGATGAATGGCTTAGGAATCGGTTACGTTACTGTATTTGGCATCACTGGAAGAAACCAGAACGGAAGCGGAAAAACCTGATCCGTTTAGGTGTAAACCAAAACACCGCCTATGCTTGGAGTCGCACAAGAATGGGAGGATGGGCAGTAGCCCAAAGTCCTATACTGCGTACTACCATTACCATAAAACGGTTAAAGATGAAAGGTTATGTCAGTTTAATAGGATACTACAAGCGATAAGTTTCATTATCGAACCGCCGTATACGAGACCCGTATCCCGAGAATTCGGGAGTGGTGTGAGAGGCGCAGTCCGTTCCTACTTAGGGGCGGACCCGTCTACTCGATTGAACTAAACCTAAAGGTAGCTTCAAGAAAAAACGCTTCACTACCTTTAAGTATTGTTCAATCCTTAAGATGTAAATTATGAAAAAAAAGTAGTACCCTGATCGAACGGGCCTGTAAAATGGTCCCGGAGTTCGCTATCAACTACCGAAAGCTGGAGCGTTCGGTCGAACTGTCCGGTAAGAGCCAAAGTACCCTTACCAATTATGCGCGCTGTCTTTCCCATATGGTCCTGTATTTTGGCTGTAGTCCTTTGGAATTGGATAGGGAGCAGGTTCTAGACTATTTACATTTCCAAAAAAGGCAGCACAAAACTCCCTCAAATAGTTTCTTCAAGCATACCGTTTATGGCCTCCGGTATTTGTACCGCATCTATGATCTGCCCGGGCACCGGGTAGCACTACCTTCCATAGAGCAGCCAAAGAAACTCCCGGTAGTACTAAGCAGAAAAGAAGTAAAGCTACTATTAAAAACACCTAAGCTACAGAAGCACCGTTTGCTATTGGCACTACTTTACGGCTGCGGTCTTCGCAACGCGGAGCTGCGCAATCTGCATATCAAGGATGTAGATATGGACAGGAAACAGCTCCATATCCGCCAAGGCAAGGGCCGCAAGGACCGTTATGTACCCCTGTGCGATTTACTCATACGTGGTATACAAACCTATCTTGCGTCAGAGCATCCGGTACAATGGCTTTTTAATGGCAACGACAAATCGGGCAGGCCCGTCGCCCTGTCGCCCAATGGGGTGCAATGGGTGGTAAAACAGGCGAGGCAACATAGCGGCATCCTAAAAGAGGTGACCACCCATAGCCTGCGCCATACCTATGCCACGCACCTTTTGGAAATGGGGATGGACATCATGGGCCTAAAGGACCTTCTGGGCCACGTGGACATCCGGACAACGATGGTGTACCTGTACGTATCACGGCGCTCCGAACGAGCTGTTTTCAGTCCCTTGGAAAAGCTGTACCGCCCACAGTAATGGCACGGCCCCTATATCAAGTGGCCGATGTACTGGAGCGTAACCAGGGAAACCTGACCGAGTATACAGGGAATTCCTGGCAACTGCGCACCCTGCATGCCCTTCGCAAATGTAGGACCGCCGCGCTCGGCGGGCACATCGACCGGTGCGACAATCCAAAGTGTAGGCAGCTGCACCTGATCTACAACAGCTGTCGTAACCGTCATTGCCCAAAATGTCAAGGTCACAAACGCGAAGCGTGGATACTGGCACGGGAAAGGGAACTGCTCGAGGTACCCTATTTCCCCCGAAGCTTCGGGGGTGTTCACCCTGCCGGACACGCTGAACCAACCCTGCCTGTACGCTCCGAAACAGGTGTACACTATATTGTTCAGGACCGCATGGGGCGTTTTACAAAGTTTTGGTGCCAACCCAAAGTTCCTCGGGGCCGGTATGGGCATGGTGGCCATACTGCATACTTGG
>CAJQMW010000500.1 GCA_905479535.1 uncultured Maribacter sp.
TCGGTACTGTCCGTTACGAAAAATTGGGATTGCGAGGCGGCATCACCTTGAACTTCAAATAGTGCACCATAAATTTTTTCATCAGGGTTTACGTAGGGTTGCTCAACAATGTTGTCCGCTTTTACGGCATGCTCATAACTCAACCTTTTTGCATCGTTAATAAGCTTGCCCAAGTTGTTATCAATTTTTTTATAGTTGATGAATATCGCTCCCTTCATATCCGGATAACTCAAGGTAATCGCTTTGCTATCTTCAGATTCAATATTCGCAAATTGATTGTACTGAAATATGAAGTTTTCGGTTTCTAAAGTAGCCAACTTACCGGCCGGGTATTCCAAGCGTATCTGTGCCTTAGGTTTTGGAATAGGTTCTTCCTTACAAGATATTACCAGCAGGAGTAATCCAATAATCACTGATGCATATCTACACTTCATGGGGCAGCGTAACTTTTATTTGTTTCAATCTCTTTTTATCCAGACTTTCAACAACGAATTGAAAATCATGGAACCCTATTTTCTCACCTCTTCTTGGAAAGCTCCCGGATATTTCCAAAACAAAACCCGCAATGGTTTCGGACTCACCCTTATTTTCTTCGAACAACGTTTCATCCTCCAATTTAATGACCCTATAAAAATCCTTAAGGGTGGTCTTCCCATCAAAGACAAAATTATGGTCGTCCAGCTTAGAAAAAATTAAGTCCTCGTCATCAAATTCATCGCTGATATCCCCAACGATTTCCTCGATAATATCTTCCAAAGTAACTATCCCTGAGGTACCCCCATATTCGTCCACCACTACGGCCAAATGGTTTTTCTTAGCTTGAAATTCAGCCAATAAATCATCCAACTTTTTATTCTCCGGAACAAAATAGGGCTCCCGTATCAAAGTCATCCAGTTAAAGGACTTCCTGTCCAAATAAGGGAGTAAATCTTTTACATAGAGCACGCCCAGCACACTATCTATATTCTCGGAATAGACGGGTATTCTTGAGTATCCGTTTTTCTTTATCTCCTCTAAAATCTCCAAAAACTTCATTTGTTCGTTCAAGGAGAAAATATCGATACGTGGCCGCATCACTTGTTTCGTATCGGTATTACCAAAGGAAACGATACCCTCTAGAATTTTCTGTTCCTCTTTTGTGGTATCACCATCCGAAGTAAGTTCCAAGGCCTGGGACAAATGATCCACACTTAAGTTGGACTTTTCCTTACCCAACTTTTTGTACAAAAAAATGGTTCCAGAACGCATGGGAAGGCTTAAGGGCGAAAATAAAAAGTCCAATACTTTTAGGGGATAGGCCATAAGGTTGGAAAAACTCATTCTATTACGATTGGCATAAACCTTAGGAAGTATCTCGCCGAACATCAATATTAAAAAAGTTGCAACTACCACTTCTAGTATAAACCTGAGGGAAACCACTCCTAAAACCACTTGGTTCACACTGGAGAAAATCGTATCCCCAATGACATTGAACAGTAAAACCACTCCGATGTTTATAGCATTGTTGGCAATTAGAATGGTGGCCAACAATTTTTTAGGTCTCTCAAGAAGTTTAATCAGGATATTCCCTTGCGGAGTTTTCTTTTCTTCTATTTCATTGGCCTCTGTTGGGGATAGCCCAAATAGTGCTACTTCGGCCCCGGATATTAGTGCCGAACACATTAATAAAACGATGAGAACAGCAATGTTTAGCACAAAACTACCGTCCATAACCATAAAATTTAAGCTAAAACGTATAGGGTCAGGGTCCAATGGTCAGTACTTATTTATTGGTTAAAAAGGTAGATCGTCGTCCTCTGTTTGACTTAAAGGAGAAGGTTCTTTTGGTGGTGTTCTACTTTCCGTGGACTTACTCTGAACTGGCTCGGACTGCCCTTGGCTATTGGCCATACTTTCCTTTTTTGTAGATAGAAAAGTGAATTCCTGCACATGAACCTCCGTGGTATACCTAGTATTACCATCCTCACCTTGCCATTGCCTATTCTTAAGCCGTCCTTCTACATATACCTTGTCACCTTTACTCAGATATTTTTCACAAATCTCCGCCGCCTTGTTCCTTACAACGATGTTATGCCAATCTGTATTCGTAACACGCTCTCCTGTCTGTTTGTTCGTATAGGTCTCGTTAGTGGCAATGGGAAATCTTCCGATGCTACCCCCACCCTCAAAATAATGCATCTTAACCTCATCTCCCAGATGCCCTATTAGCATTACTTTATTCAATGTACCGCTCATACTGTTTTCTCAATTTTAATTTTGGAGCATTCATTAAGAATTCTTCCCTATCCCCGTCTAATGTAGACTAGGCCCTAAAAGTTCCTTTAAAAGGAAATTTTGCTTTAACAAAAGTACTAAAATTTAAATGCTTTGATAAAATCCGCTATCAAAACTGGAACGGGGTATTTCTCTAGATCTACAACCGAAATTCCGTTCGATAAAACTTCTTCGGTTTCTAAAATCCAAAACTTGGTATTTAGATGTTGATGGGATAATTTATGCACTAGAGGTTTCGAGTCAAATAGAGAGATTTTCGGGCTAGTATCCCACTTCAATATTTTGCCATATGTTTTTTCAATATGGTTTATATCGACCTCCAATTCTGTTTCCAACAAGGGGAACTCCCAGAGATTTTGCCATATTCCTTTACCTTTTCGTTGCTTGAGCACCGTACTTCTTATACCATCTTTATCCGGAAATATGGGAACCAAATAATTCAAGAGCGAAATTTGAATTTGAATTTAGTACATCAGTTATTTGTAGGCCATGACTATAATAACGTTGAATATTGTTTCGAAGAGAATCATTAGATATAATGTTTAATCTTCCAGAGAATTTGATATCTTCAAACACTATGCTATTCTGTTGATAATAGGTCCCAGGCAATGAACTTGCAAAGTGAAATAAAATTATGGAGTCTTTTTTTAGTGTTGGGTTTTTAAAGTGATTTAGCAAATAATTTCCTGATGC
>CAJQMW010000501.1 GCA_905479535.1 uncultured Maribacter sp.
AAAGAGCATTAGAGACCTATTTGTCGGAATTGTCCAAAAATGATCTGGAGGAACAACTCATGGATCTGTACGGCCGTTTTTCCGCGGTCAAGACCTATTATGACTTTGTTTTTAATCCCAAAGAGGAAAAGCTGGTTCAGGAGGCAAAGGCAAAAATCTCCAATGAATATTTTCCCTTAAAGCGAAAAAGACCAAAGGCCAGGCGATCGGTCGCGCAAAAATATATCAAGCACTTTTTAAAACTGGGGATGGACCCGCACATGGTAGCGGAGGTAATGTGTTTTAATCTGGAAATTGCCCAAACCTTCGCCATGAATCGAAATGTACCCGATGCCTTCTATAAAAGCATGGCCAACTCTTTTACTGAAATGACCGCCTATATTTCGCAGAATAGGCTGTTGGCGGATTATAGGGAACGCATGCTAAAAATTTACGAACATACACAGGAACAAAATTGGCTATTTGAGGAGGAATTCTCCAAGGCACTAGATATCATTGATTAAATGGCAATCGTAATTATAAGACAAGACGGAAAAATAGACCTTTGGAAGAACGCACTTTTAGAAGCGGATCCGTTGCTAGAGGTATATAGTTACTTGGAAGAACATCCAAAAGAGGCCATTACCCTGGCGTTGATCTGGAAACATCCCAAAGGTAGTTTAACGCCTTATAAAAACCTGAAATGCATAGCATCGGCAGGGGCGGGGGTAGATTATATTTTTGAAGATGAAACCGCTCCGGAAGATATTCCCATTACCCGTATTGTGGACCCCTATCTGGCGGGTGATATGTCCGAACATGTGCTGGCGACTATTTTGGCGTACATCAAAAATCTAAATGCCTACAAGTTAAATCAGTTCAAGAATATTTGGAAACCAATGGACTATAAACGGATCAAGGATACGACCGTAGGGATTATGGGACTGGGGGAGCTGGGGGCCCTCACGGCGACCGACCTTTCCAAAGCAGGCTTTCCCGTCCAGGGCTGGTCCAGAAGTCATAAAGAAATAAACGGCGTAAGCGTATTTTCCGGAAAAGATAGTCTCGACGCGTTTTTAACCACTACCGGGGTTCTGGTTTGCCTCCTTCCCTTAACACCGGAAACGACAGGGATATTAAATAAAGAACTGTTCAAAAAATTACCCAATCGTGCTTTTGTCATCAACGTAGCGAGAGGGGGGCACCTCGTGGACGAGGATTTATTGGAGGCTCTGGATAACGGACATCTCTCCGGGGCTTGCTTAGATGTCTATCATCAGGAACCGTTGCCCAAAGCACATCCGTTTTGGAACAACGAAAAAATTCACATGACCCCGCATTACGCCAGTGTTTCGGATACATCATCGGTCATTCCACAAATAATTGAGAACTACAAGAGACTACGTAAGGGAGAACCTTTATTGAATGAAGTGGACCGAAATAAAGGCTATTGAAATCTTCTAATTCGCCTAAGTATTGAACCAAAAAGGGAATAACTTTTTAGAGGTCAGTAGCTAAATGCCTGCTTTTTTGAAACGGTATTTGTTTGAAAACCAAATATTTGAAATTTCCTCATCTGTCGGTTCGAGCCTTTCGACTCCGCTCAACCGGACAATAGTTTAGTGATCGGCACTTGGATAAGTAAATACCTACTGACCTCCGCAACTTTTTATTCCTGAAAAAGGGATTGTTATTAATGAGGTATTCATATTTTCTGTCAATTTCTAAAAGTATATTTCTGTGCTCTGCAAAAATCTTCTAATTTTGTAAGGTTTTTTATTACATAACCCTTCAAATCCTTGCCAACCTTTTGAGCGTAGAAAAAGAAATTACGGAGAAGACTTTATATGATTATCAGGAGGGGGACCTAAAGGCCATCTTCAAGTATTTAGACGAAAATCCCGATAATTCAAACCTCCTATACCAATTACCCACAGGTGGCGGTAAGACCGTAGTTTTTTCCGAAATCGCCAAGAGGTACATAGAAAAGACCAAAAAGAAGGTCGTTGTACTCACCCACCGTATTGAATTAAGCCTGCAAACATCCAAAATGTTACACGGTTTTGGGGTGAACAATAAGATTATCAATAGCGATGTAAAAGAGCTGATCGATCAGGATGAGTATATGTGCTTTGTGGCCATGGTAGAAACCTTGAACAATAGGCTCCAAGAGGAAAAGGTTGAAATTAAGAACATTGGACTTGTTATTATTGATGAGGCCCATTACAACTCCTTCCGTAAGCTGTTCAAATATTTTGAAGATGCCGTCATATTGGGAGTTACCGCAACCCCTTTGAGTTCCAACATCAAATTACCGATGAAGGACAACTACAAAAAACTGATCATTGGGGAGTCCATCGCATCGCTCATAGAAAAAAAGTTCTTGGCCAAGGCCAATATGTATAATTACGATGTAAGCTTGCAAACCCTAAAACTGGGTATTAGTGGGGATTATACCGTAAAGTCTTCGGACGAGCTCTACGGCAACCACAGCATGTTGGGCAAGCTACTCAATGCCTATACTGAAATTGCACAAGGTACCAAAACCTTGATTTTCAACAATGGTATCAACACTTCTAGGTACGTTTATGAGACCTTCAAAAAGGCTGGTCATAATATTCGTCACTTGGATAATAAGAATACGGCTTCCGAACGTAAGGAAATACTGGAGTGGTTTTCCAATACCCCGGACGCTATTTTGACCTCAGTAAGTATTTTGACCACTGGTTTTGACGAACCTTCCGTGGAGACCATCATATTGAACCGTGCTACCCGTTCGTTGACGCTCTATTTTCAAATGATAGGCCGTGGGTCTCGTTATTTACCTAACAAAGAGGAGTTTACCGTGGTGGATATGGGGAACAATGTTGCCCGTTTCGGGATGTGGGAAGCCCCGGTGGATTGGCAGGAAATTTTTCATTTTCCGGATTTCTACTTGGAGAACATTAAGAACGATGAGGAGATAGAGCGGGAATTCGTATATGAAATGCCCCAAGATTTACGGGATGAGTTCTCGAAATCTGAAAATATAGAATTCGATATAAAGGCAGAATACAAAAAGAGCTTTGCCAATGGCGAAAAGTCGAAATTAGTACTGGAAAAGAGTATTGAGCAGCATGCCCAAATTTGCGTAGAAAATGCAGAGGATGTTTTTGACGCCCGTATTCTCGCCAAAAAATTAAAAGAAGAGATTTCTTATCGCGTGCGTCAGTATTCCTATTGTATTATGAACAACACCAAAAACTACAAAGAGTGGTTGGAAGAGGATTATGAGCGGAAATTACGCTCCAAAATTTCCAAAAAGTTCGCCGCTCGCATGTAACGGTGGCTTCAATCAATGATTGTCCCCTTTCTGCATCCGACGAACTACCTCAGGAGTAAGAGGAATACATACTTTAGGGGTGTTTTTCTGGAGCAAAAATGAACACTAATAGAGATTTCAATGACAAAGAAAAACCTCCTCGTCATCGGTTACCATTGGCCAGAACCTAGTTCTACGGCCGCTGGGGTACGTATGATGCAGCTTCTTGAGGTTTTTTTGGAAGAAGGGTACGAAATCACATTTGCATCTGCTGCGGTATTGTCCGAACATTCATCTGATCTTGATGATTTACAGATAAACACGAAACAAATAGAACTGAACAGCAGCTCTTTTGATTCCTTTATAGTCGATTTACAACCTGATGTGGTTCTTTTTGACCGTTTCCTGACCGAAGAACAATTCGGATGGCGTGTAGCCGAGCAATGCCCGGCTGCATTATGCATTTTAGATACCGAAGACTTACATTCCCTGCGCCATGTTCGCGAAGAACTTTTTAAAAAAGGCACTCCTTTTACTGTCCATGCTTGGTTACAGGACGACAAGACCAAAAGGGAAACCGCCAGTATCTACCGTTGCGATCTGTCGCTCATCATATCCAGTTATGAAATGAAACTGTTGACCGAAGTTATTAAAATGAACGAAAGCCTTTTCCTACACCTGCCTTTTTTATTGGAGGAAATTAAGGAGGTAGCTAATTGGCCCTCTTTTGAAGAGCGAAGCGATTTTATCTTTATCGGTGGGGGTAAACACAGCCCTAATATTGATGCCATCAAATGGTTGAAGGCCGAAATTTGGCCCAAAGTAAGATTGGAACTACCCGAAGCAAAGCTGCGGGTCTATGGTGCCTATCTCCCTCAGCAGGTGCTAGAACTTCACAACGAAAGGGAAGGTTTTCTCATTCAGGCTAGGGCAGTAGCGGTAGATGAAGTAATGCAATCTGCCAAGGTCTGTTTAGCGCCCTTGCGCTTTGGTGCGGGAATAAAAGGAAAATTGATCAGTGCCATGCAAAATGGCACTCCAAATGTCACAACAAGCATTGGTGCGGAAGGTATGCACGGTAAAATGCCTTGGAGCGGCAGTATTGTTAATAATATGTCCAACTTTGCAAATGCTGCCGTAACCCTATATTCGGATAAGAACGACTGGCAAAAAGCACAACAACACGGGGTTGAAATTATAAATGGGCACTATTCAAAATTTCATTTGAAGACAAGACTATTTTTCAAAATAGAGGAGTTAAACAAGAGCCTTTTGCAACACCGGACCCAGAACTTTGTGGGCGCGTTATTACGGCATCAAACTATGACAAGCACTAAATACATGGGAAAGTGGATAGAGGTGAAGAATGGTTGACTCAATGAAATCCGGATTTTTAGCCATAAAGATATTTGGAAAATGTATAATGATTTGTTAACCAATTATATGCGTTTTTAAATAATCGACACACAATATACTTCCATTTGCATAATTAAATGTTATCGGTGTGAGATTTTACTTACCTTGTTTATAAATTAAGTAAAATATATATCATGGCATGTGGAGAGCGAATAGAAAGAGATACAAGAGTCTGGACTTGGTGTAAAAAATGGGGAGTACCATATCCTTGTCGTAAAATCAGAAAAAAGATTTGGTATTCTTATGCATTTCATCAACTTCGCTATGTACCATCTACATTTCCATTTTGGCAAAAAAAGGAGGGTTGCTGTGAAAGAGTATTGTTTAAATGGAAAAAATATGTTTGGTGGAATACTCCTAAACCATACGGATGGACATATCACGACCCTCCAATTATCATTGAATTTAAAGACAACCCAGAATCTGGAGGACAATGTCCCCCACGCGAAGGGGTAATAGTTTAAATCCTTTTTGAACCCCATACAATAATAGAATCATGAATGAACCAGCAAGGTCTGGTCAGTACCAGGTATATGGGAAAGTGGATAGAGGAGAAGAACAAAAAAGAAGCTCCTTAATCCCTTATTTAATCACCAATATCCCAGGGTTGATGGGATACAACCACTCTATACCCCTTTCCGTAATCACGGCATCGTCCTCTAAAGGCACCCGAAGTTTTTTACCGCCCCATTCCGGAACTTTGGTATAGGCGAACAGTTCAATGGAAATTAAATTCGATGGTTTTAGTTCATAACCGAGCCTGACCGGATTAAAAAATGCAATCGAGGGCCCAATACCGTGGCCCCAGTTCCCAACGGAGTGGCAACCGATGATGACATCGGTTTTATCTAGGTCCGTGTATTTATTAAATCCCTCCATTTTATTAAACCCTGCGTTAGTCAAGGCGGCATAGACCGCATCTTCCGCTTTTTGGGCCGTTACTCCAGGTTTAATGGTCTTTTTAATGATATCCCGGACTCTTACCCCTTGGTCAAAGGCGTTTTGTATTCCGGCGGGCACTTCGGTCTCACCTTCTTTTAAAACGTAGGCCATGCGTTTCATATCGGTAAACATGTTCATAAGGCCCACGCCCCAATCCAGCATCAACACATCACCACGTTGAATGATTCGGTCGGTTGAAGTCGCAACAACGCCATCCGGACCGGTAATGTAGACAGAAGGCATGCCAAAGGAAGAACCCAAATTGTTTTTAAACTGCTGTTCCTTCATAAACCAGGCAATATCTTCCAGTGTCGTTACGCCCGGAGTAATAACGTCATTGGAAAAAGCCTTCTCCGCTATGATATAGGAGAGTTCCCCGGCTTCCCCGTAAATAGCAATTTCACTGGCGACACGACGCGAACGAAAATCAGAAACTAATTTCTCCGCCGAGACGAAACGTTTAGCATAATCCGCACCCAAGATTTCGGAAAGCTCTAAATAGGCCGAATGGGTAAGCCCGTCCGCACCACCAAAGTTCTTTGAAATATTAAGTCCAATGGTTTTCGGATTTCGTTTATGAACGAACTCTTTAAGCTCATCCGCTCCCCCAAAATAGTCGTACGTGTTACCTTCCTCTAGCAAATAGCCTCCTACGCCCAAAGCTGCACGTTCTATACGATCGTCACCTGAATCGTAAAAGATATAGTAAGCATTGCTACCCACGTAGCCTTCGCCCATATCCGTGTACAGCGGGTCTAGATTACCTTCCCTGTTCGTCACGATCCACATATCTATATTGTTCTCTCGCATCGCATCAGGCAATACCAAATCAAATTTATCTTGACGTACTTGATTGAGCTTACGCCACCGGCGCATGGCTTCTTGTCCGAAAAGGTTCGTACAAAACAGTACTAATAAAAAGAGTGTAATTTTTTTCATGCTAAGTCGTTGGAAGTTGAACTAAAAATAAGGAATAAAAAGGATATGCCTATACTCTTATATTTTTGAAAAAGGGAAAATGACAGTAGGCTGTACCACAGGAAGTTGCATACTTTTTCTGTATCTTAGAAATATGGAAGCACCCACTGAAGTAATATATCTTATGGTTACTGTAACTATTGTTGCCGCCGCCCTAGGTTTACTAGGCTATATGACAAAGGACAGTAGGAATTTTAGAAGCAGTAGAAATAAAAAGGCCAGAAAGCAGCATCATTAATTCACCTGCAAACGAGTGTAAGCTAGTCAGTGTCTTTTCTGTTTTTGTATAGCGCTATGGCTTTCATATAATCCTGTGCACCCTTCATGGTTAAATCGTGAATGAATCCGTTGAGTCCTGGATGGTTTTCCTTTGTCCAATTCACTAACGAATCTACTTGTTTTCCCCAGGTTTCCCAATTCGCATCCGGACAATCCAAATTTTCTATTCGACTAATTTTTCCCGATTCGAAGTAAACGCATGGCGACACGTCATGGGATTATTGTTTAAAAACTCCAGTTTTGGAGAATTTACGACCACCGCGGCAATGGCTTTCTTCTCCTTATTTTCAATCGAAACCAATTTATAAACGGGTCTAAAAACAGAATCCCATTTAAATTTTTCATAGTAACTGTCACGCGAGAAGGACATTACATAATCACCTTCCGTAGTAACAATACTGTCCGCTAGCGTTCGCTTTACTTGGTTGTAATCTGAATTTTGAAAACCTTCATAATAAGTCTTTATTGGTCTTAGCTATAGTTAAAACTATGCACTTTAGTGCATTTCGCTTTAGCTTCTAAAAACCTTTCAAGTAAACAGTTGGCAGTTGCAGTGGGCAGTAAACGACAACTGCCCACTGCAACTGCGTACTAATGGAAACTTTTACTTAAAATGAATTTCATTCGTTAGTAAAAAACCTATGGCACTTTAGTCCATAGTGGTTTAGTTGCTCGGATGGCGTAGTGCTGTTTTCGGTACAAGCAATACCTATAAGCAATACGAAAATGAATATAATTTTTTTCAATGGTTTGGTTTTTATAAGGGTAGTGATATCTAGAAACGAAAATAGGAATAAATAAGGGTTTCGTTATCGGTTTGGTAGTCGAGTAGACAAGGGGATTTTCACCCCAAGCCTCTCACAGAACCGTACGTGATAGTCTCCCATCATACGGCTCTTGTTATACAAATCTAAATAAACGCTTTCACTTTGTATATCCCATTTCCCAATGGTAGAATAGATTAGGAAACTGCTCCTGAATTCTAAAGAACCATTTGTAAGCACGTTTTATACTGGTCTTATAACGTTTATACCTTTTCCTTGCCCATTTCACTAAACGATTGTTTAGTAGTTTGAAGACTCCGTGGAGCATAGATTTCCTGAATTTCCCGTAGTAGTTGATCCAACCCCTGATCATAGGATTGAGGATCTTGGCAATGCCTACGATACTATTGGAGGTCATTCTATGCACTTTAAGTTCTCCTAACTTATCCGCAATGCGTTTTCTCGAACTTATACTAATGCCACAATCGAAGCCTAGAAATAGCCCACTTCGCTTTCTAGATCTGGAAGTCCTAGGT
>CAJQMW010000502.1 GCA_905479535.1 uncultured Maribacter sp.
TAATGAAGTGGCGGTTATAGTCGGTGATTCCACCTGGGAGGTCATGAATGCCAAGAAAGCCTTAAAATTGGAATGCGAACCCATTGAAAGTTCCACAGATTCCCGGGACCGATTTGGCCGAAAATGGCAAGAGCATACCCCGGCCGGATTAGAAAATACAAGCGCACATTATACTCAAATGGATGCCATATCCTCAAAAAGAGTAGAAGTAAGACGCCGAGACGGTGACCCCGATGCTGCCTTTAAAAGAGCTGCAAAAATTATAGAGGCCACGTATACCGCACCATTTTTGGCACATAATTGCATGGAACCCATGAATTTCTTCGCCGATGTGACTGCGGAAAAGGCGGAACTTATCGGACCCTTACAAAAACCAGAATTGACGGAGCAAACCCTTTCGGCACGTTTAGGAATGCCGCTCGAAAATATCGATATTCAAATGACCCGGTTGGGTGGTGGCTATGGTCGAAGATCTTATGCCCATTGGCTAGTGGAGGCAGCATTGATATCGCAAAGGATGAACGCCCCGATAAAATTGGTCTACTCCCGAGAAGACGATATGACCAATGGTATCTACAGACCGGCCTATCAGGCAAAATTTCGAGCGGGTCTGGATGCGGATAACAAATTGATCGGATTCCACGTGAATACCGGGGGTATCCCACAAAGTCCATTACACCAAGACCGCTTTCCTGCAGGTGCCGTTGACAATTATCTGGCGGAGGATTGGACCATCGATACCAATCTTACCGTAGGCTCCTTTAGGGTGCCCAGTTCCAACTTTATGGCCTGTGCGGAACAGTCCTTTTTGGATGAAGTTGCGGAGGCAGCCGGGAAAGACCCGATTGATTTCCGATTGGAATTGTTGGACCGTGCAATCAACAATCCCCTAGAAGGAAAATCAAATGATTATGACCCTTTACGGTATGCCGGCGTTTTAAAATTGGTCAAGGAAAAATCAAATTGGGGCAATATAGACAGTGGCTTGTCGAAAGGAGTGGCTGCCTATTTTTGTCATAATTCCTATGCCGCTCAAGTGTTGGAAATGCGCTGGGAGAACAATCAACCTATTATCGAGAAGGTAACCTGTGCTGTCGATTGTGGTATCGTCGTAAATCCTGATGCAGCCATTAATTTGGCCGAAGGAGGAATCGTAGATGGTATTGGTACCGCACTCTATGGAGAACTGACTTTTGCGGATGGGGTACCGCAAAAGAACAACTTCGACACCTACCGTATGATACGTATGGGCGAAGCACCAAAAGAAATCGATGTACATTTTGTAAAAAGTGACCTAAGCCCTACCGGCCTCGGAGAACCCACCTATCCGCCAATTTTTGCAGCGTTGGCCAATGCACTATATCAAGCTACTGGAAAACGCCATAATCATCAACCTTTTCTTACCAAGGAAAATGTAATCGGATAGCAATTTTGTTAGAAAATAGATAGTTTCAAATTAGGAACGATTTATGGCACTTATTAAAGATAAGACTCGCCCCAAATCTTACCAAAAACTTAACTGCGCTTGGATCCTATGGGATTTTTGTAGTGTTCCGGTAGATAAGCGTCAAGCAAAAATTCCATAGGGCGCATTCTACTTTTGATCTGGAACACGCTCCTGCTCTTTTGACCATGCTTGAAAACCTTTGTAAACTTCGGGATGTTCATCGAAGTAGCCTTTCAAATCTAAAATAACCTGTTCTTTTCCAGCTTTGAAGGCATCCGCTTTGGAATCCTCCAATTGGATAAAATGGTACCCAAAATAGCCCAGAGAAACTGCGGTTAAGATCGAAGCAATACAGAACAATGCCAATAACCATTTCGGGGTCAGTTTTGCAGTGGCCATTGTTTCCCCCAACTTTCCCGATTCCCTAGTATTCCTTTGGAAATGGGCGTCCTGTTTTTCTGTAAGTTCCGATAGTTGCCGCTTGATGGTATAAATATCCCTTACCACTTCCGAGCTTTTCAGTTCCTTTGAAATTTCCTTTACTTCGGTAATCGCTGTTCTGAACCCTTCCAGTTCCTCCGTCAACAGTTCCGTGATCTCGTCCAATTTTGCCATAACTTTCTTGTTTTAATATCCTATTTGCGATCCCAACGCTTTTTTGATGGTCTGTTTCAAGACCTTTTTGCCCAGCTTCAGTGCCAGATCGGCACTGAGCCCGGTCGCCTTTCCCATCAGCTTTACGGCCGTTCCCTGATTCAGTGTCAGTCCCTTTTCAGTGTTTTTAGATATTCCAATTCCCAGTCTGCCGCCCGACATGGAACGGTGGACCTCGCTCCCCTTCAGGTTATGGCCGTTGTATTCGAATCGGAAGCCCTGTAGCTTGCCCGCTTTGTTGATACTCGGGATGACCTTTACGTCACTTTGTTTCATGCGTTCGATGTATTGGTCGAAGTCCCTTGGTCTATGTTGGTCCATTACCTTTTCATGGATATCCTTGATCTGCTGTCTGATATTTTTGATTTCGTTCAGCTTTTCCTGTTGCACCTCCCGTACCGTGGTCAGCCCCATCTGCTTTGCGACCCGTTCCGCTGCATACTGGCTATGTTTACCAATGAAACTGTCGTTGTAGGCCTTCCCGTCAAAACCGATACGGTTCACATAGAGATGCACATGTGTGTGTTGTTTGTCCCGGTGCACGAAGGCGA
>CAJQMW010000503.1 GCA_905479535.1 uncultured Maribacter sp.
CCTTTAGTCCTTTTAAGGGACCTTTCCCATCAACTTCCATCCCTAGAATCTCTCCATTGTAAATATCCAGGTTCGGGCCATAATTAGCTTCCGGATAGAAACCAAAAAAATCACCCTCGTAGCCCCAATGGTAATGACCTGTTCTGTAAAAACCTTTTAGATCAAACTCTTTTGCGTTCCATTCGAATTCGGCTTGATACACCCGTATTCTATTTACATCTTGGACCAACACGTTTCCCTGATCGGTGTTCACTTCTATAGGGCGGGAATTATTTTCGTAAAAAATCTCGTTAATGGGGTTTTGCGCCACGTTACCCACAATATTAAAGTTAACCTCTGCCCTCATATTAGGTGCCGGGTTACCCTCGATCCCAACGAAATAGGATTGCATATGATCAAACCCTAGTTGATTAGGAAACGTGTTAGGATCATCCGGATCTGCATTCTCTGGGGTGGTAATGAGATTACCACCTGTACTAAAGGTTGAAATCTTTGCCTGAAGATTGCTAATACGTAGCAAATTACTCTGCTCTGAGGTCAAAGCGGCTTTATCACCACGTGCTTTCAGCACAGCTTCCATCAATTCAATAGTATCGAAATAGTTTGCGATGAAATCCAAATCTACACCTTCGGCATAAGGGTCCAATTGATGTACCTCCTTTAAAGCGTAGTAGGCGGCCCGCGGATACAATTCATAAAGGCCGCGCTCGTTTGTCTGCCCCTTAGCAGTGATGCCAAACCACTCCTCGTTCATATTATTGGCACCCTCATATGCCAAATCCCTGCTATACCCCCCATTTGACCACGATGCGTTGTTATCGTGAACGTCCGCATTTTTTCTGTCATCAAAACCAAATTTCCACCAACCATCACTAAACTGAAAGGTAAATCCCCCAATTGAGTTATTGGCTTTTCCCAGCCCTGCTGCATTTTCATAAATCTCTTTCCAATTTTCTACCATATAGTAGGCCTGCGAATATTGATCCTCTTTATTTTCGACGGCATTGAAAGCGTCGGCACCAAACTCCGTAAACATTATAGGCTTGTTCAATTTGTCCTTTACGACTTGAAACATGTCTCCAAAAGAAGCTCCGCGATACGTGTTTGTTCCGTAGATATCAATGTCTTTACACTCTTCCGCTATGATATCGATAAAGAGAACATCTCCATTAGCTATTGCCACCGGGTGGTAAGGATCGGCTGCTTTCATAAGCTTAGCGGCTTCGTTCATAAGTCTGTACATGGGCCGGCCACGTTTTTCACCTATGAATTTCTTTTCTTCATCATCGTCTGGGAAATCCTCCGTTTCCGCACCTTGCCAAAACAACCCATAGTTGTTTTCATTGCCCAAAAGGTACATTAGGAGCCCAGGGGTGTCTTTATAATCCTTAACCAATTCTTTCATCTCTGACATGAGAAAAGCTGCGGTTTGTTCATCATCGTAGATGGTTACCGGGGTCCAAACCCCATCCAAGGTCAGCCCATAGCGACCAAAAGAATGGTTCAGCATGGTATAGATTCCATAATTCTCATAGATGTATTGAATCCACCGGGCAGGCACTCCCGTATATTGACGGATAACATTGACCCCCATATTTTTAAGGAGCGACATTTCGGTGTCCAGACCGGCCTTAATGATGTCATCTGACTTTTCCCAAAATTGGGCGTTCACCGTATTGGTGCCAATTGGTATGTAATCCCAATTCATACCATTGATCATAAAGTCTTCGCCGTTTACCATTAATCTTTGCCCTTCCGCATCGTCGAAGACTGTAACTTGATCTACTTGGGAAAATAACGAAGTAACGTATAGTATGAAGACGAGATTGAGCAGTTTTTTTTGAATGCTGTTCATTTTATCATTTTTGGGTAAATAATTTGGTTATTTAAAAAATTACTGAATAATAGGTATTATAAAAATCAAATTAATAATTTTTGATGCTAAAATTTATGCATTTACTAAATAAATATCAATTTTGTTTAATACTAATCCGATAATACATCGCTATAAATAGAAAAGATTAAACAGAAAAATATCGGCTGCACCAAGATCTAAGCATCAATAGGCAAGATATCGAGGCCATCTATCATTTATAGGAATGTCTAAAGAAAGATTGGACGTATACGCAGGAATTTAATCCAAATATCCATAGATATCCCTAAATACAGATACCACAATACCTTCTTCGTAGGTCTTTAAATCATAGCGGATTCTTACTTTTGTTCCCAAAGGGGCATAGTAATAAATGACCCAAGCATCCGCCTCCGTGGTGCCGATACAACCATTCGAATAGGCCTTACCCAGGGTTTCCGGGTTGGTGGTCGGGTGTATCATCTGTCCGTTCCTTATCCCGTTGATTTCTGTTTCTATCCAAGGTATTTGTGGCATTATGGTCGTTTTTCCGTCATCCCTTTTAGTCAAGTAGAACTGTTTACCGTCCACCGGATTGTAAAAATCGGGATCCTTCACATGATTTATGATGGTACCGCTGCCGGTTATGGTGCGTAGATTCGTTTCGCGCTCGCCCATGGCAAGATAGCGACTTCGGTTCTGGCCCACCCGAATGGGAAAGGTATGTACCAAAATAGAATCTTCAAATATGCGCAATCTGAATTCAGGAATATTGATATCGATTTCGGTACGTTCAAGGTCCTGAAGTATTGTACAGGCCGTTGTCGAATCCGGCACTTGCAGTATGCTTCCTTTAGGCAAAACGACCATTTTTCGCTGATCGTAGACAAACGAATCCCGTTCCACCATCCGGTAATAATCGGTGTTGGCCAAGGTATCGATGACCCAAGGATTGTTCTGCACCAATAGATGTTCTGATAGTGGATAGGGAACCAAAGAATCGTAGCGACTTATCAGGGAATCTATATATCCAAAGTATTTGCCAATAGTGACATTTTGATTTATCTGAACATTACTTGGCAAATCTATTTTTTTATTGCCCTCTAAAAAGATTCTTTCATTTGTGGTCAACTTTTCCCCTAAGTTCGGATTATGGGTATTGCACGCCACCAAAAACGTCCAGACGATAAATACGGATAGCCATAGATCAAAATATTTTAATTTATCTAGCATAATATTATTTTCCTATTCTACCAGCTGCGCAACTCACATAAGATTTGGCTTTGCTACCAAAACTATTTTGCTCTCCGATCATGGGATATCCTAATTTAGTAAGCGTATTTTGCACCTTAGTCAATGTAGCCTGGTTATCATAGTCAAAAGAGACCGTGCTTTCAACATCGACCATAATGCCCTTAACACCATTTTCAGCGCTTAGTTTTTTTTATAATGGTCGCTTCACAAACACCACATTGTAGGTTCTGTATTTCGACCGTCTTTTTCATACAATTGAGTTTGTGTTCAAATTTAGAAGTAATGCATTTCGAAAAATATGACCTGCGTCATGACTTTAGCGGTTTTGATTCCCCAAACCACCAACGAGTCCCCGTAGGTCTTTCTACCGATCCGAACTCCTTTACGTCGCATATTTTCTAGTATTTGACCCTGTCTTCTACAGAATCCGTTAAAAACAGGGGTTCCATGTCTTCTTTGGAAATACTTTCGTTACACGCCATGAGCCGAATACGTTCATAGAGTTCTTTGTGATATTCCTTTACGAAGAGTACCACTGGAAAATGTAGTATCATTTTGGTTTGTATGAGGGTAAACGCCTCAAAGAGTTCATCCAAGGTCCTGATACCACCGGGCATCACGATAAAGGCGTAGGAGTATTTGAGTAACAAAATTTACGGAAAAAAATAAGGGATATTAATCCATTTTTGCAGGTAGGGATTTGCAGCCTGCTCCAACGGTAAAATGATATTGCAACCTATCTAATAGCCTCCATTCTCAAAAGCTCCCTCATTGGCGGCCTCCATAATACCGTGCCCACCACCTGTCATTACGGCAAAGCCCGGTTCGGATAGTTCCTTGCCCACTTCTTCAGCCCTTTGGTAATACGGATTCGTTGGAACGAACCTCACCGAACCAAAAACGGTAACGCAGGGCCCGATAAAGTGCGGTTTCCGAAATGCACGTATAAAATGATTGGGCCTTGAACGTGAACCAAAGTTCTTTGAACCGATTTCGCGGACCGTAATGAAAGGCGCGCTCTTCACTTAGATAAAACGAATCATCGATACTCTTTTTGACTTTTTTCATAGTACCCATTTACCTCTTTGTTCTTAGTTCTTCGTTCTTCGTTCTTTGATACTGAAGCGATTTAAACTTTTTGTTTGGAACCGAGAATGAAGGCTTTTGTGTACTGATAAAGTCAATTTTTAGTAGCATAGCCATAGCTACGGTACTCAAAACTGGCAAAATCAGGGCGCAAAATGCGAAATTCGTAGGTAAAAGAAAAAGCTTAAATCACTTCACTTACAATAGATTTAAAGGTATCCTCCCTCCAAATGATTTTAAATGATACCTGTCATGTTTCGGGTATGACCATCGTCATTTTTAACCAAGCGCATCTATTTTATATTTGATAGCATCCATAGAAATTTTGGAAAGTATATGACGCTAGCGACCGAAATTGTCGGCAAGACCAAAGACTTTTTTATCCAAATAGGAGATCTCTCCTATTTTGCGGGCCGTTTTTTTAAGGAAGTTGTTAAACGGCCTTTTGAACTCAAGGAGCTACTGCGCCAATGTTACCATATGGGAGTGCGTTCCTTGTTTTTGGTGGGATTAACAGGCTTTATCATTGGTCTGGTACTAACACTACAATCAAGACCAACGCTAATTGAATTTGGGGCCGTTTCGTGGATGCCAAACATGGTGGGGATTTCCATAGTGCGTGAAATAGGCCCGGTGATTACGGCACTTATTTGCGCCGGAAGGATTGCCTCCGGTATCGGGGCCGAATTAGGTTCTATGAGGGTAACAGAACAAATAGATGCGATGGAGGTTTCAGGCACCAATCCCTTTAAGTATTTAGTGGTTACCCGGATATTGGCCACCACCTTGATGCTGCCCTTGTTGGTCGTTTTTGGGGATTTAATCGCCCTTTACGGCTCCGCACTGGTAGAAAACCTGAAAGGAAACGTTTCCTTTCAACTCTATTTCAATACGGTTTTTGATGCGCTATCCTATGGTGATCTTATACCGGCGACGGTAAAATCTTTTTTCTTTGGTTTCGTCATTGGACTTGTGGGTTGTTACAAAGGATATTATAGTAAAAAAGGAACGTCCGGGGTAGGCTTAGCAGCGAACACCGCAGTGGTCATGGCGTCTTTGCTCCTGTTCGTGGTGGATTTTATAGCCGTTTTTGTCTCGGATATTTTTTATGAGTTATGAGGGATACCAAAGAAAAAATAGGGATGGGGAACGTTACCTCTGTAGAAAGGGAAGTGGTCATCAAGATTAAGGATATTCGTAAAAGTTTTGGTGAAAACCATGTCCTGAACGGTTTTAACATGACGCTGCACAAAGGAGAAAATCTAGTGGTCATGGGGAAATCCGGTTCGGGAAAATCGGTCATGATAAAATGTTTGGTGGGATTGATGACGCCCGACAGCGGTTATGTGGAAGTCCTCGGAAAGGAAATCAGTACGCTGGACCAACAGCATCTCGATGAACTCCGTTCTGATATCGGATTCCTATTTCAAGGAAGTGCGCTGTACGACTCCATGACGGTCCGTGAGAATCTGGAATTCCCTATGCGAAGGCACAAAGATAAGCTGGGCGTTATAGATGATACCAAGCCCCTTGTGCTCGAAGCATTGGAAAATGTGGGTTTGGCACATACGATGGACTTAATGCCGGCCGAACTGTCCGGCGGTATGAAAAGGCGCGTAGCACTGGCCCGTACGCTTATACTAAAACCAAAAGTGATTTTATACGATGAACCTACCAGCGGTCTTGATCCTATTACCTCAAAGGAAATTATTGAACTCATGCGCTCCATTCAAAAGAAATATGGTACCTCCTCGTTGATAATTACCCACGATGTGGATTGCGCGCGGGTGATTTCGGAACGAATGATTTTATTAGTGGACGGCATCAATTATGCGGAAGGCACCTATGCCGAACTATCGGCGTCGACAGACCCAAAAGTGGAAGCGTTTTTTAAAAAATAAAGGTATGGCAAAGACAGCATTAGAAAATTTGAAATTGGGGGTTTTTGTAGTTCTAGGTACGGCTTTATTACTTGTGGCGGCCTATTTGATCGGGAACCGGCAAAATATGTTCGGTAAGACCTTCCCCATAACCGCCGTATTCAAAAACGCCAACGGACTCCAAAATGGGAACAATGTCCGTTTTTCAGGTATAAATGTCGGTACGGTTAATAAAATCGAAATGGTCAACGACACCACCATCAGGGTGCACATGATAATCGCCGATAAAATGCAGGAACATATAAAAAAGGATGCCATAGCCGC
>CAJQMW010000504.1 GCA_905479535.1 uncultured Maribacter sp.
CCTTGACATATCATCCACATGGTTATGAATTTAGACCATATCAGGATGAATTACTCATGGATCATCTCTTAAAAAATTCTGATTTTTTCGATTTTGAAATGGATATCTATTGGTTTGCCCTTCCTGGGGAGGATCCTGTAGCTTGGCTAAAAAAATATCCCAATGAGTTTAAGTTGATGCATCTTAAGGATTGTGAAAAGGGTGTTGGTGTGAGTCATACAGGTGAATCGGACGTCGAAAACAACGTAGTCCTTGGGTCTGGTCAGGTAGATGTTGCCGGTGCCGTCCAAGAGGCTAAGAAACTCGGTATGGAATACATATTCATAGAGGACGAATCTTCCAGGGTTACCGATCAAGTTCCTGAAAGCTTTAAATTTCTTAGAAGTCTGGACTGATACAGGCTAATTGCGCAAATTTTCATCTAAACCTATAATTGTTTCATTGTATGACGGCATCAATATTTTATAGAAGGATATTGGTATTGGGCTTAATTCATCTTTTTTCAAATTGTTCAGAAGAGAGAAAGGTAGAAAGTGCAACCAATGACCAACTCCCTAACATCCTATGGCTGGTTGCCGAAGATCAGTCACCGGATTGGTTCCCAATGTACGGGGACAGTACCATTTCTCTTCCCCATTTAGAGTCCTTGACCAAGGATGGGGTTCTTTTTACAAACGCCGTTTCACCCGTACCCGTTTGTGCCCCAGCCAGAAGTGCGATTATCACCGGAATGTACCCAAGCACTTTAGGTACCCACAATATGCGCACTTACAATGCATATGCTAATGGTGGGAACCAGCCTCTCATTGGTATCCCTAGCTACTCACCAATAGTCCCGGATGGTGTGAAAATGTTCCCGGAGTACTTGCGAAAAAAAGGATATTACACAGCGAATGGTCCCAAAGAGGACTATAATTTTGAAAAAACCGACGGGGCTTGGGACGAAAGCGGTAGCGACCGACATTGGCGAAAGCGAAAGGAAGGACAACCTTTCTTCGCGGTCTTTAATTTTTCGGTTTGCCATGAATCTCAAATATGGGCTAGGGGAAAGGATTCGGTGTTCGTAGATCCATCAAAAATTAACGTACCACCCTATTTTCCGGATACTGAAATTGTACGGCACGATTTGGCCGTAAACTACAGCAACCTAAAGCGATTGGACGACCAAATAGGTAACGTGCTGGCACAACTTAAAGCAGATGGTCTTTATGAAGAAACCATAATTTTCTTTTACGGCGATCATGGAGGACCTTTTCCACGCCATAAACGGGCACTTTATGATACCGGTCTTAAAGTTCCCATGATAATTAAACTATCTGGAAACGAAGAATCTGGAACTAGGGATGATCGTTTAATAAGTTTTGTAGATTTAGCTCCCACCGTACTTTCCCTTGCCCATATAGAACCCCCAAAAGTGATGCAGGGAAAGGCACAATTGGGAACTTTTGCAACGCATAAGAATCTAGAGTATACCTATCATTCCTCCGACCGTTTTGATGAGCTCTATGACCGTCTGCGTGCGGTACGCTCCAAGCGGTACAAATACATCAAAAGTTTTGACACCACTGTTAGCCATGCCGTTCCCGTATCGTATCGGGAACAAATGCCAATGATGCGAGAGCTCAGGACATTGTATCATGAAAACAAGTTGACCAATGGGCAAGCCTTGTGGTTGCATGCTAATAAACCTGCGGAAGAACTTTATGACTTAAAGAAAGATCCTTTTGAGCTTACCAATTTGGCATCACTTCCTGCTATGCGGGATACCCTAATACACTACAGAAATTTATTGGAGACCTGGATGAAGGAAACCAATGATTTGGGAGGCGTTCCAGAGCATGAACTGATAGCGGAATGGATGCCAAATGGTCTGCAACCGCAGTTACAGCCCTTAGAACTAGAAATCAAAGACTCCACAATTGCCTTGTTCTCCAAAAGGAGAGATGCTTCAATAGTTTGGAAACTTCCAAAAGATGCTATTTGGAACATTTATTTAGAGCCAATAAATGCCAAGATTCCCTTTGAAGCCAAGGCCGAAAGAATAGGATATAGGGATAGTGAGCTTTTTGTAAATGAAATTGAATAATTCCTTGTAAATAATTGACAATCAATAATTTTAACACTGTCGGGGGTGCCCTATTTGCGAAAAGTACAATACGGCACCTAATGGGGTACCGCGATAAATTCTTCTTTTTGATATCAAATAGAACTAGAAAAAATAAAAAAGTCCGCAAATAAATTATTTGTAGACTTTTAAAGAATTATGGAGGTTGTAAAGTGACCTGGCTGGGGCTCGAACCCAGGACCCTCTCCTTAAAAGGGAGATGCTCTACCAACTGAGCTACCAGGTCAAAAAATAAGCATTCATTTCTCTGAATGCGGGTGCAAATATAAGGTGATTCATTTATTTTCCAAGTCGATTTTAATAGAAATTTCTTTTTTTTTGAATTCAATATAATTTAGCTCAATTTTACACAAAACAAATACGTGAAAATTGTACTTGTAGGTTATATGGGAAGCGGTAAGACAACCGTTGGTAGAATACTCGCCAAAGATTTGAATGTTAAATTCTTAGACTTGGATGACTATGTAGAGAAAGCCGAATCCAAATCAATAAAAGCTATTTTTAAGGAAAGGGGAGAAATATATTTTAGAAAGTTAGAATTTCAATATTTAGAAGAAATATTGGCCCTGGAAGAGGATTTTGTAATCTCCACTGGCGGGGGTACGCCTTGTTATGGAAGTAATATGAATACCATAGTAGCGGCTTCCGCCAATGTATTCTATATTAACGTTACTATCACCGAACTGGTTGCCAGACTTACAAATCAAAAGGAAAGCAGGCCGTTGATAAAGAATGTAGCTTTGGAAGAGCTACCGGAGTTCATAGGGAAACACCTTTTTGAGCGTAGTTTTTATTACAACCAAGCTCATCATACCATAACTGCAGGTAAAAAA
>CAJQMW010000505.1 GCA_905479535.1 uncultured Maribacter sp.
ACTTCGAACACCCTTCGTTCTTTAGAAAAAAAAGGCCTACTAAAACGTACCGAAAACAAATCAGACACCAGAGCTAAAAACATTAAAGTCACAAAAAAAGGAATTACCCTTTTTGAAAAGGCGGCTAAAGATGTAGAAAGCTTCGATACCACTTTTTTTAGTAGTCTAAGGAGACAATCTACATTTAATAATGAATTGCTTCGTCTGGGTTTGAGAAAAGATTAACGACAAGAATACATAACTACAAACTCCAACGATTACCAATGTCAGAAAGCGGCTTACATCCATCGTATTCGCCTGGTATTGGATCATAGCTCAACACATTCTCCCCTATTTCTTCTGAAGTAAAATAAGCCCAAATAGCCATAGATTTCATTGACCTATAGAAACCAACTGGTTCTTGAGGACCAATGGCTGTACCCCATACTCCTGGGCTAAATTTTCCTGATGATTTTTCTTCTTCTTTTAAAACTGCCATCCTTTTGGCATCATCCAAGTCGACAAAATTTGCTTTGTGATTTTTTACACAGCCTGCATTGAACGCTGCAATTTCATCATTGAACAGATCCCTTGCTTTGATGGAATCATTCAAAGGATTGTTTGTGTCTTCCGATTGTAGTTTGTCGTCTTTTAATAAAGCATGATAGGGCTTGGTCGGAAAAAGTAGGGGAGAAAGAAACAAGGTATCAATAATGCTTGAAGATTTTATTCCAGCATCAGTGAGCACTTTGCCGATATATTTTATGTCGTGGTTGAAAATATTATGTCCGCAAATAAATTTCGTTCCGTTAAGAAATTGAATGAAATCGGCAATCGAAGTTTTGTGAAATGAGCTTCCATCACCCTTGATACTACCAATGTCAAGAATCTTTCGGCTCCTTGGTTCAATCTCGGTATCAATAAATGCAATTGAGTTCACGTTTAGTTAATTCAGTCCTATTTGTTTGTCATTTTTAATACTTCCGTTGTCCTTTGTGTGTGCCCCAAAGGTCGCGGCTATGGCAAGTAGGTCGGCGGACACGCACCGAACATTCCCCAAAGCCCGTAGCCAAATCTTTCGTATTTTGTAACCATTTTTTCCCAGTGGCCAGATCGAAAGATTTGGCGGACCTCGAAAACACGCCCAAGCTAATGGATTCAGTACTTACCGCCCTATTTGCTGTAGCATTGTTGGCAGCAGGCTTTTCCGTCCTGCTCCGTTTTTACTTGCTTGTTCCGTTTCTCTTATTTTGAAGGGATCCTGTCTAATGTCGAAAACATGAGCGATGTCTATTCGATTTTTTGGCTCGTTGATCCAGTAGATGATTTTGTAGCTTTTCAAGACTAGATACCTAAAACCTAGGAGCCGTTCGGATAAAAGCTCTTCTTTTTGTCCGATATACGCCTGTTTTTCAAGTCCTACCGTGTGGTCTATAATCAAGTCCACAAGTTTTCTGGCGGCATTGACACTTTTTGATTTGCGTTTATAGTACTCAAAGATGTCGTCAAGTTTGTCCTTTGCGAATTCTGTCCAAAAAAACGGTCAGTTCCATTTTTTGATTTCTTCTTTCAAGTCCCTTGCGCTGATAACCCTATCATTTGCGGAATCCTCAAGTGATTTGTCTATGTCCGCATTAAATTGCTCCATTGACATGGGTTTGAGGTTCTTTTCATAAAGTTCCGCTCTGTACTTTTTTAGCATTTTTTCAAGTCCGCTTATAATGTCCTCGTTCTGAATGCGCAGAAATTCCTGAATAAAGGGCAACTCTCTATTCTGTAGGTCCATTTCTAATCCGTTTTACTCAAATTTACAAATTCCGTTCCGAGTGTTGATTTTTTATGGTTTTTTTTAAGCTTGTTGCCAACGTCAGTCGGTCTCAAAACCATTCTTGTTCAGGAATAAATTTACACGATTTTGGAAAGTAGGGATGCTGGGCCTGGAGAAAGTTCCATCTTCCTCAATTCGGTCCTATGGGCGAGGATTTCGATTTTGAGCGTTTTCATGGTCAAAATGAGCTTTTTTAAGGCCGTTGGTTCGATGGTTTGTCCCGTTCACCGGTTTCCATCCCAATTTGACGAGTCCTTTAAATTGTATGCCAGTGCAATAAACCCGAAGTCGGCACTGGCCGCCGGCATTCCCTTTTTGGTAAGGACTTGGTCGAAGCCCCACTGCCTTTTGATCGTCCCGGAGGAATGTTCCACCAAAGCCTGTCTTTTCTTATACGTTTCTGGGTCTTTGGCGGGCCTCTTGGCGTTCTCCCCTACGAACCTTGTGTACTCGCTGCGTTGGAGGATCTTACCGTTGGCCTTCGATGTCGTGCAAAGGTACCTGACCGGACAGTTCTTGCAGGCCTTCGTCTTGTACTGCTTAAAGTAGTAGTTCCTTCCCTTGTACCATGAACCGTTCGAGACCATGGTATTTCCCTGCGGACAGGTATAGGTATCGGTTCGGTCGTCATATTGGAAATGCTCGGCATTGTAGGGGGTGTGTCCCCTTACGTCCTATCCCGGGCATGGCGGCAAGGGTGTCCATGCCCGGGTCATGGGCTGTCCTGAACTCGCTTCCCGTATGGTATCCCTTGTCGTATGGCGCGGTAAAGGCGTTGGTCCTCAAAATGGTCTTTGCCCTTCGCAGCATATCGCCCATGGCCTTTTTGTCGTTTTGGTCGGTAAGCTTGTAATCGACCAGGAGCTTGTGCCGGGCATCTACCGTTGTCTGCGTGGTATAGCATACTTCAGTAACGGCGCCCCTTACGATCTGGTGGCGGCTATCGGGGTCGCTTGTGGATATCTGCGGGTTTACCGTTGCGGTATCGTCCCGTAGTTCCTTTTGGATACGGACATACCTTTCACGCCGTTGTTTTCTGTCCCGTACCCGCTAGTTTAGCGTTTCTTGTGTGTCGCCGTCGGCCTTTGCCAGTTCCTGTCGGTGTTCTTCCAGTTTACGTTCGATATAGTCAAGGTGGCGTGCAACTTTCTTTAGGTTGAAGTTGTTCTTTTTACTGTCCTGCGCCCGCAGCTTTGTAGAATCCCCGGCTATCAGTACCGTTCCCATAAGCTCGTAGTTCTTTGCAATGGACACCGTAGCGCGGAACGCCCGCTTTATGGCCTTTGGATTTTCCTTGCGAAAACGGGCAATGGTATTGTGGTCGGGACCTAGGTTGCCCAACGGCCATATCACTTCGATGTTGCGGCCGCATTCCTTCTCCAAGTGTCTTGAGGAGCGCATACGGTTCATATACCCGTAAATGTAGAGTTTGAGCAAGTCCGCCGGATCGTAGGGCGGCCTTCCCTGTGCGGGCAGTGCCCGAAAGCCCAGTACCTGCATATTGAGGCTGTTCACGAAGGTGTCGATGTGCCTCACGGTATTTTCCATGGGCACCATATCGTCAAGACAGGTAGTGTAAAGGGTAAGCTGGGTGAGGGTTTGTTTGTGTCGGCACTCCATACTTGAAGTTAAAGAATACCCTAGATTTTAGTATAAACCTGTCCTTAAGTTTTTGAGACAGTCTGACGGTCTCGTATATGAAACGTAGTGTGTAAAAAGATGCTGACTTTCCGGATTAACACAGCGCTGAATTTTTAATCTAAATAATTCCCCGATGCTCTGCGTCGGAGGTGAAGAAAGCTATGAGCATATTATTGTATAAAATAAAGAGTTATAATAGAAGAAACCCTTGCCAATCGTCAGGGTCTACTATCTAATAGCGGCTTGTGGTGAGCTAAGTCGAAGCAAGCGTTCTAAAAACCCAATAATCTTAAAATCAGTTGAAAAAGACTTCTCGACTTCGCTCGAAGTGACATTCTAATAAACCATCAACGAAAAACTATCAACTAATAACGACTCCCATCGTGCTTCCCTTTTTCCCAACCATGCTTGCCCAAATATTGGTGGGCACTTTCCACCGCACCGGCCTCAATATCGGTTCCTTGGGAATCGTTCCAACGGTTGAGGTAGCCAAAAAGTGAAATTACCCCAAGCATTTCCACAATTTCGCCTTCGTCCCAATAGCGGTAGAGTCGCTCTTTAATCTCTGCATCAACGGCATTGGGCACCTGAGAAGCTTTTAATGAAAAGTCCAGTGCAGCACGTTCCGCTTCCGAGAAGGCAGGATGGGTCCGGTATTCCCAAATATTGTCCAATTGCTCTTGTTCCGCCCCATAACGTTCTGCGGCACGTATGGCATGGGCTTGACAGTAACGGCAACCAGTGGCATTGCTGCTTACCCAGGAAATCATACGTTTTAAGGCGGAGGTCACGCGCCCTTCATTGGCCATTACCGCCTTATTAAGATTTATAAACGCTTTGGAAATGGCCGGTCTATGTTGCATGGTAAGCACAGAATTCGGACAAAAACCAAGAGTTTCATTAAAAAATTTTGCTAGTTCAGCGGTTTCTGGACTATGGCTAGGGTCAAGTGGATTTACTAAGGGCATATTTTAAAAGTTTGAAGTTAAAGGCCTGAAATTATTGTATTTAAATTTTCTGTTACATAAAGTGCAGTCCAGAGGCGTATTCTAAAGTTCTGGACTTCGCTTGAAATGACATATCTGATTATTGTACTTTTGTACAATCACAAGAAACAAAAAATTATGGGTACAACAAATCATATCAGCACCAAATGGTTAGGGAATATGGGTTTTGAGAGCACCAACCCTTCCGGACATACATTAAAGATAGATATTGCCAAGGAAGATGGCGGGGATAGTAGTGGATTGCGTCCTAAAGCTTTGATGCTTTCCTCATTGGCGGGGTGTTCGGGATTGGATATTGCCGGTCTTATCAAAAAAATGAAGTTGGAAGTTGGTGAATTCCATATAGAGACCATCGCCGACCTTACGGACGAGCATCCCAAGTATTACGACAAGGTGCTTATCGAGTATCATTTTCACGGAAGCAATCTAAATGAAACTAAACTGCGGCGCGCAGTCCATCTTTCCGTAGAGAAGTATTGTGGGGTAATGGAAATGTTCAGGCGTTTTGCGGAGTTGGAGATAAAAACGATTTTTCATACAAAATAAAGTTCAAGAGCAAGTGTCAAGACCAAGTTCAACATGGATGGCGGACAAAAAATTTGATTTAGAAAATAGATTAGTAGATTTTGCTGCAAACGTAGCCTTATTTTGCAAAGACTTACCTTCTGACATGACAGGTCTTTACTATGGAAATCAATTATTACGTTCTGGTGGAAGTGCGGCTTTGAACTTTGGAGAAGCCCAAGGAAAAAACAGGAACAGAGATTACATTAGTAAAGCGGGAATTAGCTTAAAAGAACTAAAAGAATCACGAGTAAACCTTAAAATATTGTCTAAAGTCGATTACGGAAATGAATCCAATAGAACTCATTTGTTGGACGAAGCAGAACAGTTGATAAAAATCATAGCTACAATAATTAAAAATAAAAAGTGAAATAGGTGAGTTCAAATATTTCAAAGGATATCCCTTTTTGTAATTGAACTTGACTCTTGAACTTGACTCTTAAAATGCGCTGGACCATAAAGCCAAAACCGGAACAAAGGAAAATTGACCAATTGGCCAAGGAGCTGAAGGTCGATGAATTGGTAGCGCAATTATTATTACAGAGAGGGATTGGCACGTACGATGAAGCAAAGCACTTCTTTAGGCCACAATTGGAAGATTTGCACGACCCATTCCTGATGAAGGATATGGACATTGCCGTAAAAAGGATAGAAGCTGCCATATCCAACAGTGAAAATATTCTAGTCTTCGGAGATTATGATGTAGATGGCACTACGGCCGTTGCTTTGCTATCGTCCTATTTGTTGAGCTACTACCCGAATGTGGCAACGTATATTCCTGACCGATATGATGAGGGCTACGGTGTTTCCTATAAGGGTATTGATTTTGCGGAGGATAACGGTTTCTCTTTGATTATTGCTTTGGATTGTGGCGTAAAAGCTATTGACA
>CAJQMW010000506.1 GCA_905479535.1 uncultured Maribacter sp.
CTATGGTTTGTTGAGGGTTTGTCAACTTTGGACGACCCTCTCGTTTCCATACATGATCGTTTTGGTAAATTGATTCTACAAATGGATGAAAATACACAGGGATGGGACGGTACCTATAATGGAAGACTATTGCCGGCATCCGATTATTGGTTTAAGCTCACCTATACCGATACTGATGGACAGACTTCAATGGCCAAATACATCAATAATCATTTTAGCTTAAAGCGATAAGTTTGGGTAGTGAGTGTGCATTTCATCGATTAACTGCATAAAACTTCGATGAACCATACTAAAACTACGTGAAGTAAGTTATTATATACGTTAAAGTATACCAAATAGCCCCACACTTATGCGCGTATTGCTTTGTTTATTTTGTTGTTTGTTCCTTTTTATATGGGAAAGCAAAGCCCAAAACTCTCCAGATTGTAGAACGGCGATTCCCGTTTGCGCGGATATGCCTATTATGGGTCTCGCGGACGGCGGGGGCGATATCGATGATTTTGACCCAGAAGTTGTTCGCCAAACCGGTTGCTTGGAAAAGGGCAGCGTAAGTTCCGCGAATATTGAGAACAATACCTCTTGGTACGTGTTCAGGGCTGGGACAGGCGGTCAAGTTGGTTTTGATATTGAAGCCCTGCCGACCAGCGGCGGTATGGGAACCCCATCTGCAGAATGGGATTTTGCCGTTTATGGTCCTTATGACCAAATGAGCGGACAAAATTTTTGTACCATAATCGGGGATGGCAGTTCTGAACCTATACGTTGTAATTACGAGGTGAACAATACGAGATTTACCGGTATCGGGGTTAATCCAGAAAATGGTCAAGAGGGAGCCCCTTTTTTGGTCGGTAGTCAAAATACCTATGATGAATGGCTAGATGTCCAACCTGGCGAAATCTATTATATCCTGATCAATAATTTCAATACCAATTTTGATGGGGACCCTGAGCCGTACATGCTAACATTTACGGGAAATTCTGTTGAGGATGACCAAAATACAGCATTGGACTGTACCTTAAGGGACGAGTTTTTAGGATTGGACATCATTGCTTGTGAAGGTGATCCCGATATTACATTAAGTGCCTTAAATTCACCTGCGGGATCTGATATTGCCAATGTTGAATGGACGGTAGATTATGAGGATGATGGTACGGTTGACGCTACTTTGGCTGGAACAGGTACGTTTGGAGCCGAACTTATAGTTACGAGCCCAAATTCTGGCCGTTATTTTGCAACAATAACAACGGTTTCAGGAACACCGCCAACGGTCGCCGATGACGGTGGAATTTTAATAACGTTCTTTGGAGTTCCTGTCCTGGACCCAGCTAATCCGGTAGAGATTTTAGATACTAATCTATCCATAGACCCCGATGAAAATAATGTACAGTTCAATGTTTTGGGTGATGGTGACTATGAGTATGCCATTAATGGTGGTGCGTTTCAAGATGATCCCATATTCATGGATATTCCACCAGGTATCAATACCGTAATCATCAACGACAAAAATGGATGTGGGACTACGGAACCTATTGAGTTTTTGGTGGTAGCGTATCCTAAGTTTTTCACACCCAATGCAGATGGTATCAATGATTCTTGGAACGTTAGGGGCATTGAAACCTTGACCAACCCTTTAGTTTTTGTTTTTGACCGCTATGGTAAGCTGTTAAAACAACTTGGTGCCGCTGGGGGATGGGACGGGACATTCAATGGTAGGCAGATGCCATCTACGGACTACTGGTTCCGGTTTGAGTACGAAGAGGACGATGTTGGCGTACTTGTGGCGAAAACCCGAAAAACACATTTTGCATTAAAGCGCTAAAAAAAGGCCCACTTTTCGGTGGGCTTTTCTATTGTAAAGCGATATTTTTTAGAAGTTTAGGGTATAGCTTAGCGTTGCATTGGTAAAGATACTATTGACCATTGCAGGTGTTGTAACCCCTGTATCGAACAAACGTACATTTACATCTTGTTCGGTACGGTTGATTGATAAATCCAATCTGCTTCCCCCAAAATTATAACCCAGACCTGTAGAGATGCCATTAAGGTCTCCAATGGTGTTTCCATTGGCATAAGGACTTTGTTCAAAACGATATCCACCCCTTAAGCTGAATTGTCCAATTCTATATTCTCCACCAATTCTAAATGTGGATACTGCTCCAAGTTCATTGGAAATTTGGTTGTTGACTATTTGAAAACTAGAATCGTTAACTGGTCTTAATTCTGACTGCGACATGTCTTGATATCCATAATCAAAACTCAATAAGCCGTTTTTACCAAAAATAACCGCCAAACTTCCTGTTAGCTTACCCGGTGTCTTTACGGTATAGGTATCGAAAAGGTTTATGATATTAAAATTGATGAAACCGATATCCTCATCGGCCAAATCAGAACTTATCCTTTGTGAAAAATCATCCGTTAAACGGTACCATGTCGGCGATTGATAACTCCCTCCCAAACGCACATAGTCGTTTAGTTTTGCTATCGCTCCTAGACTAAAGGAGAATCCGTTTCC
>CAJQMW010000507.1 GCA_905479535.1 uncultured Maribacter sp.
GGAGACCTCCCCAGGTAAGAGCGCCTTCTTTCTTCTGATCCCTGCCTTATCTACTATTTCGGTTATCACTTTACGTGTTTTGGACTTTACAATGATGTGCTTGCTTATCCAACCTAATAGCCTCATATAAGGTTCCTGTTCGTCAGTACCAGAATTTGTAGTCCTGCTTTCTTCAGATGTAACCTCACGATTACCACCCTTGCAGCTTACTAATGGTCCAAGGCGTTACCCCTGCCCATAAGGGACTTGCACCCTCTAAATGAATTAGCTACCTTTCTGTAGCTAAAAGACGCCCATACTGGGCACACACATTTTGGATGGCACGCTACTATTTCTCAAGCTTGTATTCACTATTATCAATTCGCTTAGGCAACCTAGCCGTTGCTTAGCGTGTTGTGATTCATCATACTAGCATACCTACAAAGATACCACAATTACCGACTTGTTATTATCTCGAATGGTTCTGAAAAACAAGTCTAATTGTTTTTCAGCACTATGGTGAAGTACCCAATACTTTGCTTAACCCAACCAAAGTGTCATAACTAAAGTAGCTATGGTACAATCGAATTCGACTCTTTAAAAAAAGTGCGTTTTATAAAGGGTTATCCTTTAATTGAACTTTTAGTCTAAAATACCAAAGGCCTTTTTAGGGTTTTCAACAAGGATCATATCTATTTGGTTTTGAACAAATCCATGCTCCTCTAGCTTTTTGAGCAGTATTTCTGAAATGGTCCGGTAGGGTCTTTTGTTTCCATTTCCAAAGGTTTTTAATACTAGTTCATCATTATTATACTCAACTCCCCAACCATCGTCATGGGAAATCAAAAGTCTTGGAACCAAGGAATGTTCACGAAGTTTAAGTATCATTTCGATATATTCATCGATTCGAGTTTTACTCACCCCATCAAGGCTAATCCAAACACCCTTTTCTGCCATACGTATGCGTTCTTGGTCACTTCCATTTTGTGCATGTACCCAAATGAGTCTTTTTAAATCAAAGTTGTTCTCCTCGGCTAAACGGGATTGGGATTTAATACTAGTTCCGTCGCCTGTATGGACAGCGATTGTCATCCCTGTTTGTTTACTAAGCATTAAACCCGCTCTGAATATTTTTTGCTCCACCGAATCCAGCTTGCCCTTACCCACACCCAATTTTATAAAACCAGGTCTAATCCCTGTATCCGCTATTCCGTCTTTCCAGTCTTCATACCAAATGGACGCCAATGTCTCAGAAGATACAGTGTACACATGTTGGGGAAGGTATTTTTTGTCGACTGCCGCATAGCATCCAGTATTTGTTACAATATTCAGACCTGAAAGCACTGAGAGCTGTTGCAACAGCTCCACATTTTTCCCAATGTAACTTGGTGTACACTCGAAAAGAGTCTTAAAGCCTAGGTCTTTAAGATATTTTAGATGTGGTAGTATTACATCTATCCCTTTTTTCTGGTCTTCAAATGGTTGGTTTGCATTGATTGTTCCGGTAAAATCTGTAACCACATGTTCGTGTATCAGGGTTTTTCCCATTTCATCTACCGGTATTTTTCCATTTACGGTCATCACGTACCCCTCGTCTTGCCCCAATACTGAAGCATAAAATCCACCAAGGAAAAGTATAAAGACAGTTATTACATGTATTTTAAATTTCATCCCTTATTTAAACTTTTGAAACTTCATAAATCATGTGACCACTTAGTTCCTTAATTGAAATCGTACCAGGTTGAAGTAGCATTTCGTAAATCTCATTTGGTAATACACCTTTTAATTCTTCCAATGAAGCTTTGCCTTCATTCACTGAAGATTCCTTAACCGAACTATCAACTATTCTGTACTTGTACATTCTTATCCTTTATTTAAACTTAAAATTTGACGCAACCATTACTAAATTAATCATCTTATTTAAGCTATGTTTAAATATTGTAGGGTTTTAATCTGTATGTTTCTCTTTTTTTCCTGTTCTGATGACGGGCCCACTGCTGGTTGTTTTCAAGATGAAGGAAGGAGAATAGTATCTACTTTAAATGACATTAATGGGATAATAATTTTCAAAGAAGACTGCGGTTATCTTGTTGACCCTGATTTACAACTGGATAAAAACCCGACAGGAGTTCTGTTACCATGTAATCTTGACACAGAATACCGAATCGTGCAATCCAGAATTTTATTCAGTGGATTTATCTATGAGTCATTTGAAAACGAGGATATATGTGCGGATTTTTTTGAAATAACGGAAATAGAGGTTTTTCCTTATAGTGAATAAGCTACATTATTAATTGTTTATTTGAACTTTTAAATTTGATTCCTTGCTTTTATTAGTCAGGCTTTTTAAATGAGTCTCCTTAGATTAGTAATTGATTTAGTTCATCAATTAATTCCGCAATATTCTCCTCGATAATAGTCCACATTATTTCGTAATCAATTCCAAAGTATTCATGAATTATTCGATTCCTAAATCCTGTTATCCTTAGCCATTCAATTTGTGGATGTGTAATTTTGAAGTCTGGATTTATCCTGTTGGCCGCTTCTCCAATGATTTCAAAGTTACGTGCGACCGCGTCGATTACCATTTCACTTTCTAAGAATGTGCCGTAATCAAGATTTGAAGTATATTTCAGGATTTTCTCTGCTGCGTCAAGCATATCCATTAGTAAAAGGTCGTTATCTCTTTTAGACATAAATCAAATCTTCTTCAATGGATTGAAGGTATCTTTTTTTGATTCCTTTTCTAGAAACAAGGTCAACTTTTAATTCAATCAATTTTTCCAGCTCATTAGCCAAATCGATAAATCGAACCCCAATTTTATCATCGAACTCAACCATGATATCTAAATCACTATTTTCGCCTCCCTCATTTCTCGCAAATGACCCGAATATGGCCAAAGATTTAATCGGATAAGAATAGAATAGCCTACTCTTATTCCTTTCCAATGTTGATTTAATCTCACTTAATGATTTCATATTGCTAATTTAATCAAAAATCCTTCCAATGTTGGATTATCAAATTGGACTGGAATTTAGAATCGTTTATTTGAACTTTCTTTTTACTTCTTCCCTACAAATGCCCCTTAAAGCATTTAATTGGAAAATCAAAAGGTTTTTACTACGAGTTCTTATGTCCAAATCTAATCTCGGCTTCATTGCAAGAATCACCTTTTCTTCCAAGCTTCTTAGCTCTATTTTGGGAAGTATGGAATCGCTCACCCAATATCCAAATTTCAAATTGGTGTACATCCATTGTGTTAAGTTATCTTCACCTTCCTCAGTAAACTTGTACTTATCTGCCCTCAGTTTGGAACCATTTAAATCCCTCTTCACAGCTATCAGCCCTAATTCCTCTTTTAAGATAGCACCTAAAGATCTTCTAAGACTTGACCAACCTGTCTTTCCAGAGGTTAAATGAATCAATATGTCTCGGCCGTACAAACTTTTCTCCGCCAATCCTACATAGATAACTTCACCCCTTTTTCCAAACATACCCAAGTCTTTTCTGGAATTTAAAAAGTAGGCATAGATTCCTTGTTTATGGGGAATATGTTCAACCGCCGAAACCGATGTTTTTGAATAAATAATAGAATCAATCACTTTTTGTTCCATTGATGCAAATTAAGTGGCACCCATCCTCCCCTATTTTAAGTATAGATTTTTACCCCCGTTGCTTAACACGTATTGGCTTCGGTAAAACATAGGGTCCGGGGTTCAAGTCCCCCTCTTGCTACAAAATACAAAGCTCTTCCATATGGAAGAGCTTTTGTTTTTCCAATACCTTCCATAAACCTCTTCGCCAACCTCACATTAACAAAATGTAAATATAACACGGTACTTTTTTCACTATCAAAGTCGTATTTTTGCAACTTTGCTATGAATCCATGATTAATTACGAAGAAAACATAGAGGTTAAGGGCGCCCGAGTCCATAATCTTAAAAATATCGATGTCACCATTCCAAGGAATAAATTGGTCGTCATAACCGGCCTTTCCGGAAGTGGTAAATCCTCACTGGCCTTCGATACCATATACGCGGAAGGACAACGACGCTACATAGAAACATTTTCCGCCTATGCCAGACAGTTTCTTGGAGGGTTGGAGCGCCCGGATGTGGATAAAATTGATGGACTGTCACCTGTGATAGCCATAGAACAAAAAACGACTTCAAAATCCCCACGTTCCACGGTAGGTACCATTACCGAAGTTTACGATTTTCTCCGTCTTCTTTTTGCCCGTGCTGCTGATGCCCATAGTTATAACACCGGTGAAAAAATGGTTAGCTATAGTGATGACCAGATAAAGAACCTAATTATTGAATCCTTCAAGGATAAAAAAATTAACATCCTTGCCCCTATCATCAAATCAAGAAAAGGGCACTACAGGGAGCTTTTTGAGC
>CAJQMW010000508.1 GCA_905479535.1 uncultured Maribacter sp.
GAAAACCCTTCTTTCAATGGGTTTATGTCTGAATTTTTGCTGTTCAAAAATAACCTAATAAATAGCCGGAATGATCTGCACTACGATGTAAATGGGTTTTATAATATCGACGACGAGAATAAAAATGCTATAATAAACAAAGGATATAATATCACCTTACCTTCACTAGATACAATCAGTATTGGTACGCAGGTTGTGATAAATACAACTAATAACGCTCGGCAGGGATATGTGATAAGTATTGATTCTATATACTCAAAAGGAGCATTGTTGCCATTCATAACCACAAGAGGGAATAACTCATACACCTTTCAAGCAGTTAAAGATAGCAGGGATAGACTCTCGTGGCAGTTGATTGGATCTACGGATATTAGCTATACCAATGCTGATACAATAGGTGTTGTTAATCTGTTTAGATTAGATTACCTTCCATCTAAAAGGTATGAAGTAGGAAAAATTGTAAAGCTTTCAAACGGAGCAGAATATGAAATAGTCCAAGCTTTGATTCCTGGAACCACAGTAGACGGTATAGGGCAAATACAATTAGCAAACAACAATTACGCAAGGATTAGAGGGGAAGATGGTGCGATCAAATATAGCTGGTTTGAAAAGGCAACTACTAATCCAGATTCAAATCACCTCATCGGTCAGGCAGCATTAAACTACGCACTTTTTGCTCCTGGCATTAATGAAGTACTGTTTGATTATGATACCGCTACCTTCAAAGATGAAATGTTTATACCCCCACATATCACCGCTAGGGGGCTGTCAAAAACAGGTGCAGATTTTGATGATAATATTAAACAATACACCTACGCTGATTTCCAGGGCGACACAACTAAATGGGTATTTAGGACTTTACAAACAGGTGAATATTATGTCTTTGGTGCAGGAGCTAAAGATTTCTATATAGAAGCAGTTAGCGAAGGCGGTGGAGGTGTTTTTTGCGACTCAGGATGGGGTAATCATTTTGAAAATATTACTATCGAGGGAACAAGCAATAAATATTTCCATGACGGATTTGCAGTAAGTAATTCACTTCACGTTAGAGGTGAAAATATATACGTACTCGATTGTATTAGAGACTTCAGTGGTAATGTGCCAGCAAGCAATAGTGGAAGTATAGGAGGGGGCTCTAATGTTAGAATGTATAGCTGTGGTGCACAGGGAGGTGACTATGGGCTATATAATTTTCCTCGAAGCTCCTTTTTTGAGATAAATATGGAGGCTCAGGATAGTACTTCTATCTATAGTGACGCAGGATCAAACATTACTATATATAAAATTGAGGGAGAAAGAAATATCAAATTATTTGATCTACCTAAAGGTGATTTAAGGATTTTTGGTGGCAAATATACTTCATTAGGTGGGGTGTCTACTACACTTGGTACTGTTGATACTGGATCAGTACACATCATGGATATTGAAAGATTAGGTTTAAGCCCAAATTCAGGCATAACAACTGCTAACACTAGTTCTTTCGTGTTAGAGAACAATGCTATGAATATAAATAGTCTTTCTGAGCCAGGACTTATATTTTATGATATGGGGGTTGTTACCCTAAAAAATAATTATGCTAATGATGTAATTGAGTCTGGACGAGAAAAACCACTCTCTATTGAAAATCGTAACGAATTAGTAGATTCCTATATTAAGCGAGGGTCTTTGCTGGATACAGATTTATCAGGAACTAGTAGATTATCCATTACCGCAACAAAAGACACTTTAAATATGGTGCCTCATTCTGCTTTTTATAATGAACTGTCAGATTGGGAAGGAGTTAATGTCTCTGGGGTTATAATAGCAGGAGACACCGTAATAACTAATCACTTAGGAGATACTACTACTGCTATATATGTGACCTACTCTTCAGACATAGGAGGATCGGTTTCTTATATAGATTATATAGATTTGAATGGTAGCATATACGAGGGAGAAAATTACAATGTAAGTTTTTACGCTTTTCGCAAAGGTTCTGGTTCGGCGTCATTACTTCTAACGCTTCGAGATGATAGGGAATTAAAATTCCCTCCAATAATAAGCTCTGAGCCGCACAGGTATAGCTTACATAAGACAGCCGAAAGCACCCAAGATGACATGTACTGGAGAATGAGTAATGGGGCAACGGCGGGGGATACTATTTTTATCTATGGCGTGCAAGTCTCAAAAGGAATTTGGGAACGGGATTATCAGAAAACCCCAACCATCGAAAGTGACAATCCTTATATTTCTGTGCCAAATGGATCTCTTGAAGTGAGAGGCAACACAACTATCACCGGCACCCTCACCGCCGAAAAATACCACACCTTCCAGCCCGTCCAGTACAACGCACTGGACACGATCACAGTGGACACCCTAAACACCGCCTTCGCCATCCCCCCCGATCTAGACGGGCTGGACGTCACCAACGCAACCTACACCACCAACGCCAACGTAAGCGCAAACACCACCGTAAGGCTACTATATTACGATGTATCAGCCGACACTTACACCGCATTCGGATCAGGAACTATAACCAGCAGCACCAACCAAATACAAGTCACCGGACTAACCCAAACCGTCACGTCAGGAGATTGGATATATGCCGAAGTAACAGCCAGCGGAGGCGAAGCAAACGGATTGTCTGTAAACCTAAGATTTCAATGAAGCGACTAATGCAAACATTATTCTTCCTTTTTCCGGTGATTGTTTGGGCACAGCCTGGGCCAGACCTAAACAGCCGATTGTTGGATTCCGGGTTTATTGCTTACGAGGATATTACCAGCCCCGATGTAACATTATCGGCAGATGATACAATAACCCTCTACTTGGAACCTGACCTAATCGAACGCAGAAACCGGCCAATAAGATCAGACAGCCTTTACAATAGATCAGACAGTACTTTGATCGGTCGGAATGGTTGCGCCTATATTACTGTTTTCCAGTTTACGATTACGCAGAATACTAATACAGACACCGGAGTATCCTTTTGGGTTGATATAGGTGGAGCTATACCTCCGCTTTACGTTAGGGGGGAAAAGCTGACCAGAGGTATTGGAACTGTGACGCAGACCAACAAAAGTACAGGGGTTTACACCCTGGATACATGGGAGGCTAACGGCGGGAAGATTAAAGTAACAACGGATCAGGAGATTGACATAAAGCTAAACAGGATAATCACGTACCAGATTCACGAACGGTACGGGGTTCCATTTTCAAATTAAACACTTTAAGGAGGGCCGTTAACAAGCCCCGCAAGTGTTGGCGCACCTGCGAAGGCTCCGACCCTCCAAAGCGATTAAGCGGAGTGAAGATAGTTTTTGCCCCGCGAATTTCCAAAATCAGCACCCCCGGCAGATCAGGAAACCATACTATGAAAAAAAGAGGGGACCATGAATGTATTCTTTTTGATTTTACTAATTACGCTCGTAATGGGCGTGTTACCTTATTATTTCATGGTTCACATACCAAAAGAAAGGCTAAAGCAATACCGGAGAAAATTAGGCGCAAGGCATGATATTAAGCGCATTATTGACAACCTACGGGTAAACACCTGCTTGGATCAGGTATTGGTCTGGGAGAGTTACAACGGGGATGGAATAGCGAGTTTCGGCAATAAGCTAAAAATTTCCGTTGTGGAGCAATCCAGAGAAGAACCATTTAGGGATGTGTATGAAGATTTCCAAGGGCTACTTATTTACGGCGATGCGATTGATATAATGATGCAAATGCAGCAAAATGGATCGACGGCCCGGTTTATGCACAATCTAAACGACGGGATTTACAAGCGAATATTTGAGGGTGAAGGGGCCTATTGGACTGAATGGAAAGCCATAGGGCCGGGATCAGACAAGCGGTTTTTCTTTATTTCTATGTCAACAGCGGAACCACGAACACCCTATGAATTAAACCAGGGTGGTCACGTTGAGATAGCCATAAACAAGTTAAGGAACAAGTACAAGCAAATGAGCATGAAGCCGATTAACTGGATTGGAAGGAATCTATACTTGTAATGGGTCCGCGAACTAAAAGAATATGGGAAAATTGGTATAAGCCACGTTCACAGTGGCCGCCTTTATATGTGAGAAAAGCACAAGATTTTTTAATTTCTAAACAAATGAACATGGAAGATCAAAATTTGGCCCCAAAACTCATTAACGCCAATCTTGATGTAATCGAATCGGAGGTTCTAACCAAGCTACCGCCTGATATTTTCAAGCTTGCCAAAGCAGCCTCAGACGCAATTGGGGAAACCGGAGTGGTGTTATTTGACGGCGAACCCGCGAACGGCCCACAGGTAGAAAAGATTTGGCGCGAATATGTCAATATCCACTTGGTAGATTTTGCCACCGTGAAAGCCCAGGGCGAAGCCGAAAAGATCAATTCCGATATTTTGCGCAATTTGGCGCAAGTGTTGATCAATCCGGCGTCAAGATCACTCAAAGCCCTTACCGATGAAATTACCGATGATGGGGAGCAGTTGAAAGCAGAATGGGAGGCTTTTTTGAAAGAAGGGCAAAACTTGAAAATCCTGCTCAACAACACCCTGAAACCACTTTTGGAGCTTATCGACTTCATTAACCCGTCACTTGTCACGCTTCTGGTAGGTCTTGCAGAGGATCAAATCAGAAGTGCGCTGGAAAGATAAAGCGATTGGATTCTGAGTAAGCCCGGCTATTTCGAGGGGATTTGGCCGGGTTTTTTGAATGAATTGTTTTTTCTCATTGGAGGGCTAACCGACTGTGTGCGGTTGGCCCTTTCTGATTAAAAAGCCCGGTCCTACACAAGTAGTCCGGGCCTCAATTATAATCCCATGAATGTATTAATAATTGTTTTGAATATAGTTCTTATTGATCGTCACTCCCGGACCCCGGTTTTCGTGGATCACTCTTTTCGTGGTTTTGATCTTTGAAACAACAATTGCAATGGGAATGATCAGTAACAAACCGATCAAATACGGCAACACTTCAATATAGGGCATTACAAACATCGCAGCCGCACCAATAGCGACAACACCCCCGGCGATCTTCAAAGAAGCAGACAGGATGTAATTAGCCGCATTATCCCAGGACTTTGCACTTTCCACACTTGCCGGATTCAAAAACAACTCATGCCGCTTAAATCCCTTATGTGTATCTTCGATTTCGTAGTATTCAGAGGGTAAACCACTATATTTTCCAAAAGATGCAGCAGAACGGCTTAAAATAGCCCGTCCTTCCGGGCTGTCCGGGTGAGGTTCGTAACCTAGTTTAATTAGTTCTGCTTGTTCGCGGGGGATGTTTAAGGGGATGTATTGTTTTTTCTCATTCATTGTTATTCCCTTTTATTCCTGTTTTAAAATATACTTTTCATACCATTCAGGGTCTTTGGTTCCTAACTCCAAGTGTCGATTCTTCCGATCTTCCAAAATATATTCAAGCAGCCTACCGGGCCAATCAACGTCCCATTGTTCGTTGGGGTGTGTATGGTCTGCAAAATGAATAGCAATTACACTTGGATTACTTTGATTGTTTGCGCCTCTTAGTTTTTCCTCATGCTCTCTTTTTCGCTTGCCTACTGTTTTGTCCCTTGGCGCGTACTTAGAATAGACGTAGATATTTTCCTTGATGTTGGAATAGCATTCAATTTCCTTGCCTTTCATCCAGCGTTTAGCCCGCCTATAAGCCATTAGTACAATGATGTACAAAAACAGTAAGCACATAGCAGTGGATTCCAAGCCGGAATCAAAACTTATCCATGTGGCTACTAGAATAGGTATGCCACCAAAAAGGATTTGGGCGTTCTTAAACCTAGTCTCCCACAACTGCAATTCCTGGAACCATTCATCTTGATACCCTTCTATCCTTTCTACTGCCTCTGCGTAAGAAATTGCGTACTCATGCGGGATGTTTGCGTAATCATTTTCCGCATTCCGATAGGGGCTAAACCCTTGTGTTTGCTGACTTTTTTGGTTTTCTGCGTACATTTGCGTTGTATTTTTAGTTGCCCCCTCCCCCTATGCGGTGGAAGTGGTTGAAAATAGCCCAATGATCCTGGACTACCCGTAAGCTATATCCTTCCTCACTTAGCCTATCACAAGCCTTTTGAGCCGACAGTTTTTGTGCCCATAGAATTTTCAACCTTGCCGCTTTGATTAAATCTAAATGATCGTAAGTTTTATCAGGCCAACCACCATTTTTTATCACCTCTGTTTCTTCTTTACTTAAATCCGGGTTTCGCTTAACTTTTTTCTTGTGCGCAAATTCTGATTCAATGACCCCGTTTTCAAGTTCCGTATCCACATAAGGCATTCCGGTTGATTTTCCTGTCCAGTGGACTTCACTTTTAATTTCAAACTCTTTTGGCTTTTGTGGTTCTGTTTTTTTCGGGCCGGGGTGTATCCTTTCCGTTGGGTCGGTGCTACCCGTCAGCATTTCGATTATTGAAAAGAAGATTTCACCTAGTCCCATTTATTCCTTAAAGTACAAAAATGAGTAAGCGAGCAAACCCAACGGAATTGCAATTGAAAGAATGAATCTACCGAAGCAATGCCAACCGTCAACAGCCCACGGTTCAATCAAGCAGAAATTGGTTGAGAATTGAATGAACAGCATTATGAAAAGCCAAATATTCCTAGTTGGAATCCCTTGCATTTCTTTCTTTGGATCGGTAGACATTGCAATCATAAATCCAGCCGCTTCAAAAAGAATCCCGGTTAACATTGCAGCCCAAAAAGGAACAATGAAATTTAATCCATTAATGACCTTTTGTTCCATGCTTGCAAACATATAAGCCTGACCACCGACCATAGCCGAAACAAAAACAAATCTAATCAAAGGAGATTCAAGTATGGCACGGCCTAAGTCAAATTCAAACACTCTTTGAATCCATGATTTATTGACGCCGCTTTCACTGATTTCAACCATTGATTCCTTCGGAGCTTCAACAATGGATTCCTTTTTGATTTCACTTTTCATTTCCTCTTGAATCCCTCTTGAATCCTTTTTGATTTCAACTGTTGATTTCATGGATTCCGGTTCTTTGATTCCCGTTGAATCACTCACCATTAAAAGCAGTTTCTTTGCCTTCTTTGCGGTTGTTGATTTACTGGAATTAGTATAGTGATTCAATAGGATTTCGGTAGTCCCATTCAATACCGCATTCTTACCCCATTGCTTATTTGGGAATAATTCTTTCCCGGCCTTGTAAACGCTGTTCCAAGAAACCCCTAATTCATCCGCAAAAGTTGAAACTGTATATTCTTTCATTTTCCTTTATTTTCAATCAAGTGATCTTCCGGGAAATCCATATCCGTTTTATCTCTTTCAACCCATCTACGTTCACCGTTCTTAAACTCTTTTAAGTAGTATTTGGCGTTGCCTTCCAAAGCGTCTATTTGACCATCCATGTATGTCTTGCTGAAATCTCTAAGCATACCAAGTAAAAGAGGTATTGAAAATCCAAACATCATAATTATAAATACATACAAGAAAACCATGCTATCCGAAGCTTGGCAAAAGTCATTTCTTATTGATTCAATCATTTTTCATTGGCCTTGGAAGTGACTGCCATCCGATAGGATGAGTAATAAGTATATAGCGTCCATCTTCATCGGTTAAGTTATTGTAATACCATGAACCCCGTTTGCAGAAACCAATGCAAATTTCTTCCGTTACCTCTGTAATCAAGACTAGCGTTCCATCCTTCGGCGCGGTATCCATTGGTTGCCATTCTGTTTCGTCAAGCCATTCAAAATCACCCCAACGCCAAATTGAGTCAAATTGCGGAGGTGTACGAATACCGTTAATAGAAACCATCCAAGGGGAAACCACAAACTTTGGACCTAATCCGTTTCTGATAACTACCCCGGTCCAATCTTTCGGTTGCCGTTCGGTTGCTTTTATCCATTGCATAGTAGATTGATTTTCATTCAAACTTTATTGTAAAAACTCGTTTTGATAAATCAGTATAGGCCACAAATTGCAATTCACTAAGCTGCTCCATTGACTTTAAATCTTCATTTTGTTCTTTTATGAACAGAGTAATTTTATTACACACGGCATCAACGTAGTGATTGTAGTTGTCAAACTCAACATCATGCTTAATTACTATTTTGTGGTGTGTTTCGTGTTTTTTCATTTCTTCTCACCAAAGTCAAACAGATTGATTGGGTCTTTTAGGTAATCTTCTAACTCTCCCTTGTATTCATCCCAAAACTTGTTTTCAAGATTGATGAAGATTGTAAATGAAATTTGACCACCGTGTTCAAAAACACCATCTTCCGCCAATTCAAATTTATCAGACAGTGATTTAGTTAAAAGCAGGGTGATTACCTTTACTTGCATGTCGGTAATACCATAGGCAGACTTGAACCAAACAAGGGTATGTTCAAAGTCCACAACTTCCCATTCGATACTTGCTAATATTTCAGCAGGTGTTTTTTCTTTTTCTGATTTAATAGGCACTGGTTTCATGCTGCAAATTTTTGATCCCGATCCAAGATATTTGCCGTGCGTTTGGCGTCCAGGTTTTTTACTGCCTCATTCATAATCACCTCACGCCCTGTAAAATCCAAATCCCAAAGCACATCTTTAACGGGCCGGTCGGCTCCATGCTCCATTTCAAGCATGAGTTCGCCCAATTGGTTTTCATAGGTTTCAACTTTATCCCAATGCCCGGAGCTTGTCAGGCAAAATAAAGCTGTCTCAAATTCAAGATAGTAGTTTTCCGTTTTCTCTCCAACCAGTGCCTTGATGATTAAAAAATCACTGGCTACATTCCAGGAAACTAATTCATTTTGGTGTTCGGTATTCATTTTGTTTCTATCTTGTCGTTGATTTTAACGTCATTCCTTTTGATAAAATCGTCAAGAACATAGTCTAACGCCTTAGACATATCTACGTTTTTTCTTTTCCCCATGCGGTACAAATAATCAGCAATAGCCACAAGTTTCGGCTTTCTTTGCTTTATGTTTTTCATGGCTATCAAATCTCCCATTGAACCTTTTTGTTATATTTGCGTATATAGAACGTATATACAAATGTATAAAAGTAAATCGGATTTACAAAATATTTAGTAAATAATATTTACTTTGTCCTCAAATAGTAAACTTGTCTAATGAGAAAGAACAACAACTTTACCTGGGATCAGGATTGGCCCCTTGCATGGTTAGTATGGAGTCCCGAAGGAATAGAGGAATATTTAAAAGAGGATAATCGATTCCAAAAACGGTTTGGATTAAAGTACACCCGAAAGAACGTTTCCAAGATCATTGAAGGCGTAGTGGGTAAAGACGCGATCAAGAACAAGAACACGCCCACTATGCAGAATTTCGCCTCCTATTACAATGGAGTGGCGAATGGAGACACGAAAAAAACAGACGAATGCCGGTACGATCCGATGGGCAAGACCTTTGAATTTGTAAAAATCTTTGCCGTTCACCCACCTACCAGAATAGCCGGATTAGCCGAATACATAGAAACACTTTCCTTTGAGGGTAAAAAGGGTTTCTTTGCCGAATTAATAGAACTTGTAAGACAGGATTACAAAAAAGAACTAGACAATCTAAAAGACGGGGTTGCCATTACCGACCTACTGGATGAGCTTTACCAAAAGGTCACTTTAAAGATGCAGGTGATCAGCAAAGAACACATGACCGCATGGGATGAGCTAAAAGAAATTCTAAGCAGCAAGATTGAAGAACAAGACAATTTAATCACTGAAAAAGACTTAACGATAGACGAAACTATAAAGCATTTTGAATCCCTTCCAGACGATCCAAAGGTATTGAAAAAAGAAATATATAAATACCTCAACTCATTGAGGTAGAACTTTATAAAAAATTTACCTTATATTGTTCGACCGTTTTAAGTCATTCCCCCCATGAACGAACGGTTGTAACCGCTTTCTGCATAGTCACAAAAACAAACTATGAAAACCCATGACGCAACCGGGGTAGGTAAAACTATTCGCCAAATCAAAGAAGTTGTAAGAGAAAACCAAATTATTAAAGCTGAGATCAAATTATTAAAACGCGGTCTTAATGCTTTAAAGGGAGAATGACAGTTGCTTGATCTGATGTAAGCCTATCAAATCATTTTCCAGCATTTTTATTCTAAACTGTTTGTGCTTCACTGATTGCAGGAATGCAACAAGTGGCCCGTCCGTTGTATATGGCTTGCTTGTGCTATGTTGGAATGTATTTTGTTCCACAGAGGCACACGCGGCATTTAGAAGCCTATTGATATGCTTAATGGTTTCTTGCCGGTCCTGGTATTTGCGTACCGGCCAAAATATCTTTTCCATTTGTAAAGGCCGTCCACGATCCGATGGGCGAACCCTTACCCAATAATAATTTTCAAAGTGGATCACTTCAATAAAGTGATTGCGAAAGAACCATCTCACCGGGGCATCTTCCGCACCGTCTATCCTTACCGGACGTTTGAAGCTATCGAATTGCATAATGAAGGGGGTGTTTGTTTTTTCTCATTAAACATATTAAAGTTATACATTAGTTCAGAACTTTCAAAGATTTATGAAAGAACTTTAACATTTTAAAGTTCATCCAAAGCTTGACATTAAGTACAATTGTGCTTATCTTTGAATCATCAATAACAACAAAAGCAAAGAATAATGTCAACAAGAGCAACTTACAATATTAACGGAACAAGTTTTTACATCCATTATGATGGATACCAAGAAGGGGCTGCACACTATTTCGTAAACATGATTAACGCCTTTCATAAGCCTGTAAACGAAGAAAATCAAATCTATCGCACCGCTAACGGCGGTTATGCAGAAGCTTTTTTAAGAGGAAACAATGTAGCAAGCTTTACATCAAGCCACGAAGAACACACTGATACAGAGTTTCGGTATACATTAAATGGTGATAACCTCACTGTTTGTATTCGCAAGTCATGGGATTCGGATCAATGGAAGGTTGAAAAATGGGATTTGGCTGAATTTATCAATAAGTATAATACTTGGTCGGATGACAGGGCTATCAACTTGCAATTGAGTAGTTATTCTGAAAAGAAAACATTGCACACCACTAATAGTATTCAGTATGTCATTGAAGATAAAAAACGAACCAAAAAACTATGGGAAAGCAAAGGGCATGACACCGGATCTAATTACAAAAACCTTTTAAAAGAATTAAACTTGATCCTAAAGCAAGTGACTGACATTCTTAGAAAAGCAGCGTAACTAACCACTCCCGACAACGTCAATAAGTCCGGGGCAAAAAATATGACCATGACAAACCAAGATTACATAGGACGCATTACAGTGGCCGGGTTACTCACTGAATTTATTTGCGGAGCTAAAAAGCTGTCTAACGACATGAACGCAACCGGGCGCGGATATTACGAGTTTGAGAAGCGCGTAACATCTTCTCACCCGATTGAAAAGGTGATGCAGGAAGCAAATGCAGCTTGCGAAGTATTCAAGATTGCAGCAGATGAGTATTTTGCCAGTGAGTTTGGAACATGGCAAAGAGAACTTATTGGGGAATACGGTATTTTTTAACCTCACTCAACCCTACACCGGCCCGTACTCGCTCCAAAGCTTGTCGGGCTTGTGGTGGTATAAAAAACAAAAAGAAATGACTATACATCAAGCCATAAGAACAGCCAGAGAGCAAGCTGGCCTAACAAGGCCAGAGCTTGCCGAAAGAATGAATATTACAAGCAAAAACGCTTATTCTGTCATTGCCAAGTATGAAACCGGCCACCGTAAACCGGGAAGCGATCTGATAGAAAAGATCAGCGTTGCCACCGGGTGTAATATTATGTGTATGGGGAATCATTGGGGGGTTGAAAAAAATAGTTGAAATTTTAACACTTTGGGCCTTGACTATAAGTACAAATGTACTTATATTTGTATCATCAATAACGATAAAACAAAAGACAATGACAACTGAAAGAAATATCGAAAATGTTTACAAAACGATTGCGGTTGAAAAACTTTCTTTCTTGAAAAATCAACTTCATTACGTCAACGAAGCCCTGGCGTGGCCTCAGTTGGAAAGTTGGGAAAGAAAAGAGTATGAACAATTGAAAGTCGATTACACGGAAAGGATTAAAGATCAAGAACTACACATTGAGACTAACTTTTAACCCACTCCCGGCATCCAAATAAGTCCTGGGCAAAAATCAAACCCATGAATTTTGAAGATAAAAAATTACAGGAATTGGTAGACGCGGCGAAAGTTTGGAGTGTGGCGGTTGAAAGTGTTGAGGTTGATGACGATTCTTATCCACCGTTAGAAGCCGCCGAAAAGCAAGCGCACAGAGAATTAGTTGATTATTGCTTATCACTCATGCCTAAATCAATCTCAGAAAACGTAAAGAACTCAAAGTTATTTGCATCGAAGCTGATTGATAAATACGTTTTTTCGCAGATTTGAAACGAAGCCCGGCACACCACCGGGCTTTTTCATTTCAGTAAATTTAAGATAAATATTATTTACTAAATATTTGCTTTTCTGAAAAACTAATCATACCTTGCACTCGTGGCAAGAAAGAAATAATGGTTCCTCGGAATTACTTGCCACACAAGTAAATTTTCGCAGGGACCATTTTTATTTGACATACTGGTTTTTCGTTTTGTTTTGAGCAAGTTTTTTTTCAGGGTTTCGGCCCTGTTTTATCGGAGTAGTGCATGTTGGTTTGCAAGGTCGCTTTTCAAGTTACCTGTCTAGGGTTCGATTCCCTACGCTCCGCAGGTCGTCTTAGTTTCTTCATGAGATTGAGATTTGTAAGCCCAACCCTTGCGGGTTGGGCCTTTTAAAAGAAAGGCGGCAAAAGTGCCGTTTGGCGGGTCAGAGTTATTCAATGAAAAATTGCATTAACCCAAACACTCATGGCTCTGTGGACAACCCGCCAAAATGCCGGAATAGCTCAGATGGTAGAGCGTCAGTTTTGTAAACTGAATGTCAGCGGTTCGATCCCGCTTTTCGGCTCATAGGGTTTAGAATGATGCCTGACTATGGGTTAGGTTTCAAGATGGTTGTACCTAGATTGATCCCCGGTATTTTCCACCGGGGATTTTTAAAGATGTAATTTTAAAGATGGTGTTCGTAAAAGAGCACATTTAGCCCGGTAAAGTCTGGGCTTTTATTGCAAAGTGGCGAAATTGGTAGACGCTAAAATGTAGGGGTAGGCTGTTCAGGGTTAATACTCCGTGCCGAAAGGTCGCAGATCATATTACACCATCCCGTGCAGGTTCAAATCCTGCCTTCGCAACTTTTAGTTATGTAGTAACGCCTTATTATTTCCGGGGTCAATTCGGCCCCGGTTTTTCCTTCCTAAAAAAGAAAGGATGTTCTTTGACTATATTTAGGGTTAAAAACCTAAATCACATGAAAAACAGCATTTTACTTGCCTTGCTATTTTTAAGCATTTCAGCCAATGGGCAATACTTCAAATTAGCCTTAACCGATAATTCAATACCAGATGAATATTTAAGCGCATCCGGGTTTAGCTATGAATTTGGTTTTGGCGATCATCTTTCGGACTGGTTTTTAGTAGACTACGGAGTGCGTTACAGTCAGGCAGACGTGGGGAAAGAACAAACAATAAAGGCCGACTACATTAGCTTTCTGATCAATCCTAAAGCCTACGTAAGCGAAGGCACAAACTTTAGGTTTATTGCCGGGGCTATTTTCAGACTTGGCGGTGGGGTTGACAAAACAATTGAAACCACCTATTTGCAAGCCTGGAACGGTTTGGAGGTAGGCATGGAGTTTAAAGGCGTTGAACTCACCGGCATGTTTGAAATATCAAGCAGATCGGGAGTTTACAGAGGTGCTAACCGAATGAAGATTTTTAGTTTGGGGTTAGCGTACCGATTGAAGTGATTTTGCGCGTTGAGTTTTAAGTTTTATTTTTACACTTGAAACCCGGTGGATTACTGCATTTGTAGAGTGTTAGTAATGATGACAACCATCGGGTTTCACTTTATACTTATGACAGTGATCGAATTTATCAAAGAATTTAAGATACCTCAAAAGGTTTTGGCTGACAAGCTTTGCCTTAATTATACTACATTCAGAAAGAAGCTAAACAACGCCGGGAATCAGTTCTCTGAAAACGAAAAAGAGCAGCTAGAAGATGCCGTAAGAGACTATGTAAATGAGTTGAACGAAAATGTTCAAAAATACCTGTCAAAACTTGCATAGAACAAAAATGTTCTTTATATTTGTAGGGTCATCATTACTAATCATTAACTCTACAAATCATGCAAGCGACACGCAAACAAATCTTTACCCTAGCCTGGAAACTTTTCAAAGGCGGCATCTTTCAAAACTTCGCTGACGCATTACGCGCAGCATGGAAGCAAGCCACACAGGGTTTCAACCTTGTAAGCTTCATCAAGAAATCAACCGGCAAAATCACAGAGCGTAGAATTGCTTTACTTAGCCGGTTCTACACACCCAAAGGAACAAGTGACCGCAAACCCACATCAACCCTCAAATTTGTGGATCTACAAAAGATAGAGGCAGGAGAGAAATTTTTCATCATTTCTTTCAATCCTGAACAGGTTATCAGTTTTTCATAAACATTCACCCTTCTTTCCCGGTCACATTGTGGCCGGGTTTTAACTCTATCACCATGAATAAAATTGATGTTGAAAAGCTGATCGATTTAAACCCTGTCATACTCGCAAAGCACAAGGCAGGGAAAAACAAAAAGCAACTGACTGCCTATCCCGGCATGACTTCTTTACAAGTCACCTACTGCCTGGGAGGTCGAACGATATTCAAACCTTTCACTTCCATTGAGGAAGCGGAGGAATTTTATAATGATCTTGAATTTTAAAAAGCAAATCCAATGAAAGCTACCGTAATGGTTCAAAAAGAGATTGACATTAAGTATCTCTACATTTCCGTTCCCGTTCGTTACGACGATGAAGATATTCCTTATGACTTCCCATTGAGAAATGGCGATAACTGGTCGGCTACCGTTGAGGTTGACACCGGGAAAATCACTGAATGGCCTAAAGGGAAAACCGGATCAATGTTTATGAAAGTTGTTGACGGCGGTACTTACATTTTAAGGGATGAATCCAAAAATGAAGTTGCCCGAATTGACGAAGATTACGTGCCAAATAGCCTTATTCCGGGTGAATACGGTGATTATATCCATCTTGAAATTGATGAAAATGGAGTGATCACAAATTGGCTCAAAAACCCGTCTGTTGACGACTTCTTTACAGAAGATTAAGACCTACAATTCCATCATATCCCGGCTACCTCCCGTGCCGGTTTTAAAAAATCAATTATGAATCCAGGAACAAAGGTAACCTACATTGGAAACCCCTATAAGGGTCCAGAAAAAGGAATTGTGAAAAGCCTGAGCCAAGACCGCAAACGGGCATTTGTTGTATTCAACTGCGGTAATCAATGGGACCGGTACCAGGACTATACCGCCGCAAGTTGCTCATTAGACGATCTGGTAGAAGGTTGGGAAGAACATAAAAACAATCAGAATGAGGCTATCTAAATCACAGATACCCGAAGTTATCCGGGAAATTGAAACCATCCGGCAACACGCGACGGAGGAAGAAAAGGCGCGGTTGAATTGGGAAGATTTTCACCCTTCGTCTGATGAAAATTGTATTTACGGTTTAATGACCGGGCATTGCGACTCTGTTCGTGCTAGGCAGCTTGCCCGAATGTCAGGGAATGAAAAATCTATTCACCCTGCCGGATGGTCCTATCAAGTATCTCCGATGGAAATCTTTATCCACGATCACGAAGAACTGAATTTTGAAATCATTCAATACATCAAAGGAGAGATTAACGAACTGCCGGATCTGGCGCAATTTGTAGAATAATGAAAACCAGAGTAAAAGAACTAATCGAAATAGCCCACAAAGAATTGAGAAAAAACACTGACATGGGCTTAGAGGCTGCTTACCATGCGATTGATGAGCTTAAAAAGCTTTACCAAAAGCCAACCCGGCATCCTTCCGAAATTACCCTAGATGAATTTGTACATGTAGTCAAAATACTAAATCCATTTGTGGTTAATTGTGTGCCAGAATGGTATTTGTATGAAAACAATGAAAACAATAACATCAGGATAGACGGGTCAGATGGTAAAATAAAAGTGTACTTGCATTGGGATGCATTTGGTGCAATATCTTCAATAATTGGTGAGACTGAATCACAAAGAGCGCAGCCTTCGTTTAGTCAAGTATTCAAAATAGCCGCCTACCTTGATTCTATTGGAATTGAGTACCGGCCCAAAAATAAGGAATAATGAAAATAATAAACAAGCAATCAGGATTAGAAATAGACTTAATTCAAGTCTCCCACAGGATAAAGAAACTCATTGGCGAAGGAGCTTTAATAAGTGCAGCCTATTACCTATATAGATTTGGCTTTGATGTAAAAACAGAAATCGACGAACTTGTAAAAATGGAAGAAGATACCAGGGAGAACATAATGAACGGCAAAGAATTGAATTTCAAAGAAAGGATTGACAAGTCAAACGAAATATCCAAAATACTTATGGAGATTGTTAATGATCTTACAAAGTAGCCAGAATGAAGCTATCTAAAACGCAAAAAGAAGTCATTCAGTTAATGCGAGAAGGCTGGCAAGCCGGTTGGACAGTTGGCATAAAGCCCCGTACACGGATACAAAACGGAGGCATTGGCAAGGGTGGAGAAAGTAAAACCTTGAACTCCAATACATTCTTTTCTTTGATTGATAAAAAGCTCATTGAGCAAACCGGAGAAAGGTATCCGAGTAAAAAATATGATCTTACAGAACTTGGCAAAAGCATTGATCTATGACCACCGAAGAAAAACAAGAAATTCTAAAGGTAGCAACCCAAACAGCAGCCCAGGCACTTTACGCTTCATTTGTCCTTTGTGATCTAAAAGACAAGATTGCAACAACAATCGACTTTGAAGATGCAACAGGCGAAACGCACCGCTTTAAATTATCATTTGAAAAAATTGTGACAGGATGACTTACAAATTTGACAAAGTAGTAAAAGTAACCATCAAGTTTGAAGATTCGCAAAAGCATATTTACGAGTCATTTAAACAATGGTTGCATGAAAATGAAATCTTCCCGGCTGTTCGCGGTGGTTTCGGCGGCATAAATTATGCTAGTTGGAATTACTCAGAAGAAAATGCAGAAAAGATACGGGCATGGATGCAAGAAAATGATTGCACTTATTCACATTTTTTAAAATCGTAGTGATGAATTACCAAAAACAAGCCCCGGAAGATGTGGTTGATTTGTTGAGAAAAAACAATGTGCGATATTTTGAATTAGATTACTACGCATTTCCTCAAACATTCGGATCAACTTCCGGGCCACATGGCGGTATGGGAGGGCAAGCAATTTCAACCTTCACGGTAGAAGCTTACGTTTGCGAGGGGACTGGACCAACAGTTTACACTTGTGCCGGAAAATTAAAATTTGATCCCGGAAAATTCGACTTATCGAAAAGGCCAAGGTGGTAGGTTTTGATTAATTTTTTTAAACTTTAACTAAATCAACACTAAACACACAGCAATTTTATTTATTTTTTCGTATATTTGGACGGTGATTTATTCACTTTCTTTCAGTTCTGAGTCGCTCCGGGGTTGAAAGAAATAAGCAGGATTACGAGCCTGTTTAAGCCGTCTGGATGAGCGACCCAGACGGCTTTTCTTTTTTACGCCTCCATCCCCCGTTGGCCTTAACTTCTTATCCCATGTTCAATACATTCAATGAAAGGCTAATCAACACCCTGGAAACCGAGTTAAAAGCGGTTGGGTTGACAATTAAAAAGGCGCGGGAAACTGATAAAAACAACCCGGATTTAATGTTTGTGATCGGTAAGTTACTCTCCACTTATCCGGTGAGTTTTAACATTGACTTCTTTATCTCCACACTTGATTTACAGGTTAGTAAATCCCCCTACAAAGAGCGATGCACTTACCTGTACAATAGATCAAAAAAGAAAGTAGCATGAATTACGACTACCAAATACACGTTTCCGGCACAGTTGATCAAAACCAAATCAGCTACGCCTTTCAGGTTATCAACCTGGACACCGCCGAATTAATCCACGAAGCTGCATTTTCCGGGCCAGAGAGCAAAGAAAATACAATTCACCTTGCAGAGTATAAAGCCGTTTTTGAGGCTATCACATGGCTTTACAAACGCGGTCTACACAAAGATCAATTCATTGTCTTTTTCACCTGCTCAGAGCTTGTGTGTAAGCAGATGAACGGGGAGTTAACGGTTGGTGAGTATTCCTATAAAGAAACCGCTGTGCGCTGCCTGACGGCGAAAGACGAATATTTCTGGTGTTTGGATTTTGAACAAGTTTCGGAAGATGATAACGCGGAAGTCATTGCCCTGGCTAAGTCTAAAATTTTGCAAATAGTTTAGATATGACACTCGGAGGATTATTCAGCGGCATTGGAGGTTTTGAACTGGCAGCACAGTGGGCCGGGATCACTCCGGTTTGGTCAAACGAAATAAATCCATTTTGCTGCAAAGTACTACGTAAAAACTTTTTCCATGAAATCATCGAAGCAGACATTAGAACGATCGGAAGGAAAAGAAAGCACGAGCTCAGTCCCGTTGACATTATTTGCGGAGGATTCCCTTGCCAACCGTTCAGTGGAGCGGGGAAGCGAAAAGGCAATAATGATGACCGTTACCTCTGGCCGGAAATGCTCAGGGTTATTGACGAAATCAAACCAACTTGGGTTATTGGTGAAAATGTTGCTGGAATCACGAGCATGGACATCGAAACTAACCTATTTAAAATGGAGGACGAAGAAAATTATTTCCTATGGGTTGAAAAAGTCCTGCAAAGAATCATCACCGATCTTAACTCAATCGGATACGACGTTCCACGAACACGTCAAGGCGAACCGATATTTTTTAATATTCCAGCTTGTGCAGTTGGGGCGCCACACCAAAGAGAAAGGATTTGGATTATTGCCTACCCCGACAGCAAGTTGCAAGATGCCATTATCCCCGCAATCAGCAAGGTTAAAAACAACAACGGGTTGCCGTCCAAGCGGAGCGAAGATTGGAGCAAGTTTGAATTGGTGTCCGGAATTGGGCTTACAGGAGTTGGATTCTACAACGGACACGACATTGAACCCACGGTTATTAGAGGCAATGATGGGTTATCCGAAAGACTGGACCAAAATCACGCCCTCGGAAACGCCATAGTCCCGCAAATAGCGCAGGTGATTTTTGAATCAATTTTACAAATAGTTTAATACGTTGTCCCATGATTACACAAATTCTACTAAATAACCTGGATAGTGATAACAACAGAATCAGCTACCGTAGGGATTGGAATAAAATAACCGGATCAGTTACCGCTACCATTCTTTTGCAACAGGTTTACTACTGGTATAAAATCAATGACTTTAAGCCATTTTATAAATTCAAGTGTGCTCCAAGTAAGCCTCATAAGTTGTATAACCCAGATAAGCCAGACGATTGGTGTAGCGAGCTTGGGTTTACAGAACGCGAATTTGACGGTGCATTGAAGCGGATAGGATTTAAGTACACACAAAAGACCAAAAACCAGAAACACAGCCAGTTAGTTGAGTTCTGGACTGATTCATCAAGGGTTACTCACTACAAGCTAAACATGGTGAATTTCCTTTGCGCATTAATGGATTTATACCTAACCAACAATTTGTCGGTTACGAAAACAACAAAAAGTGATTTAGCTAACCTACAAAATGACATTTACGAAACCTACAAATTAGACTTTACGAAAAGCACAAAAAGTAGTTTACCTATAACAGATACTACTTCAGATACTACTTCAGATACTACCAAAGAAGAACACGCGGAAAAATCCGCGCCCCCTGTTTTCGATCAACCAGAAAAAAAAGAAACCTCTAAAAGCGACAAAAAAGAAATGTCCCATCCCCCGGTTGCGGCGACCCCCTTCCAAGACTTCCCGGAATGTGATGAAGATTTAAAGCCTGTATTTGGGTTTCAAAATTTTTGGGATACCTACGACATGAAATTGGATCGGGCAAAATGCGAATCTAAGTGGAAAAAATTAAAGCAATCTGAAATTAACGAAATCGAAAGAACCCTGTCTTTTTACGTAGCCGACACGGTAAAAGATGATTCAGAGCAAACGAAGGGAGTTTGGCGGCGGCGAAGAAAAAACCCAATTACATACCTAAATCAAAAAACCTGGAAAGATTACGCAGACGCTACCGGCCCACTGGTCAAGAAATCCGGCAAAGTAGTTTCTATCGGCAAAGACAGACCGGCATCAATTGCAATTATTGACGATTCAAAATATGACAAATGGCGGAACAAAGCACAGACAACGTAGAGTACCCCAAAACAGTCGAACAGCTACGGGATGAACAGGAAAAGATTAAGAACCGGCATAAACCCCAAAGCTCAATCACTGAAATATCACCCGAATACGCAGCCAAGTTGCGCGGCGATACATTGAGTGAAGAAAACCAAATCTTGTTGCACGCTGATCAACTGTTGCACCGGCCACAAAAAAAGATTGAACTGGCGATGCCATACAACACAGCCAGACGGGTAGTTTGGAAAATCTGCAAAGCAAAAAGCGCAATCATTGGCCGGGAATTTATCGTTGATGAAAACAATAAATCAGTAATCCAAAACCTGATCAAATATTTCATTGGCGATGAAAGCGGAGAATACAACCCGTCTAAAGGGCTGCTGCTTTTCGGAAAGGTTGGATTAGGGAAAACCTATCTACTTTCCGTTATGCAAACTTTTGTGAAAGCCGCGAACATTGAACACCGAAAATTTGGAATAAAGGTTTGCGCTGATATTGTCGATGAGGTGGAAGATACAAGCAAAGATGCCCCCGGTATCAACGCATTGAATAAGTATTTTTCCGGGAAGGATATGTGTTTCGATGATTTGGGGCAGGAAATTGCTGTTTTGCAGCGATATGGTAACACTTTTTCAGTCATGGAACGAGTACTTGTGAAAAGGTATTCAAACTTTGTGAACGGTAAGTGTATCACCCATGCCACTACCAACCTGACCCCGGAAGAAATAGAAACCGTGTATGGTTCCCGGTTAGCTGATCGCTGCAATGAAATGTTCAATTTTGTTTTTATGGACGGTGAAAGCCGTAGAAAATAAATCAGATGCTATTTCCTGAAACAAGAACCATTTTAATCTTTTGCGAAGAAAGCGGAGTATTTGCGAACTTGTATCGTTCAGCCGGTTACAATGTTGTTGTTCGGGATTTGAAAATAAACCCTGATCATGATGTTCGATTTGAGCCATATATTGAAACGGGGGGGGTATACGGATTTTTGGGCTTTCCTCCGTGTACTCACCTTGCAGGAAGCGGCGCAAGGTGGTGGAAGGGAAAAGGACCGGGAGCATTAGCCGAAGCCCTTGCAATTGCTGACGCATGTTTGAGAATAATAGCTTTGTATCAACCTAAGTTTTGGGTGATTGAAAACCCGGTTGGTCGTTTATCTCAATTTTACGGACCGCCTAAGATGACATTTCACCCGGCAGAATACGCAGGATGGGCAGATGTTCCAGGCGATGAAGCATACACAAAAAGAACATGTCTTTGGGGTTCTTTTACCGTGCCCCGAAAAAAACCAGAAGAACCGGTTTTAGGTAGTTTGATGCACAAATTACCGCCTAGCGATAACCGGGCAGAACTGAGATCGAAAACGCCAATAGGCTTTGCCAGAGCGTTTTTTGCCTATAACAATTAATACAAAATCAACTATGTTAAACCGCGTGTTAATAATCGGAAATTTGGGGCGTGACCCCGAAACCACCACGCTGGAAAGTGGCGCAACCGTAGCAAAATTTTCCATCGCTACCAGTGAAAACTACAAAGACAAAAACGGAGAATGGCAAAGCATTACCGAATGGCATGATATAGTTTGTTGGCGATCACTCGCAGAACGGGCCGCAAGTCAACTCAAAAAAGGAATGCCGGTCTATATCGAAGGGAAACTAACCCACCGCACATGGGAAGATAAAGAAGGAAACAAGCGTAAAACTACTGAGGTGGTCGCTAATTACTTCCGGTCCCTGGCAAAGAAGGAAGGTGATAATAGCAATTATTTTCCGAGTGAAGATGATGAGCCGGTGAGTCCAGAGGTCGGTGGCGAAAAAGACGACGATCTCCCTTTTTGATATTCACCTCACCCTGGGCAACGGTAGGCGCAATTTTTGAAAACAAAATACTCGTTGCAACTGCTCCTTATGCCTACAAGCTTTTAAAAAGAGAGCGCAACCAAGATGAGGTGATTAAAATAATGCAATCAAAAGGTTTTACCCATGAAAGAATTACCCGCAATAAAACTACACTGCCTGACTTATACCAAAAAGACCAAAAATGGTTTACCTAAAGTTTGGCGAAAAATACCCGGTTCAAGTATTTCCATGCTGGAAGGGCATAGTGATTGGGCAAGACGCGTTTACCCTGATCTACCAAATAAAGAAACTTGGATCATCAACCTTAATTTTTATTCAAACTAATTATGCCAGCAACTAGAAAAACCCGCCAAAAGCTATACGAATTAAAGGGTGAATGGTGTAATGGGTGTGGCCGTAGCGATATTCACATAAGTTGTTCTCACCGAATACCGGAAAGATTAAGACCAGATTTAAAAGATGATTTAGAAAATCTTGATCCAATGGGTATTGAGTGCGGTTGTCATGATAAGGTGGAGCGTGGTAGATACGATGAATTAGCCAATGGTGAAGAAATTTTGTCTTATATAAAACGGGTGGACCCTGAATATTTTTTTATCAAGACGTTAAATCAACATAAAACGCACTAAGGATTTATTTTAAATATTTAGTAAATATTGTTTGGTTTATATTTATTATTTACTTACCTTTGGTTTATCGAATTAATAAAAGCGAACAAATGAAGTTTGATATAAAAAATACTGATTGCATACCCGAAATGCACCGCCTTGCGAAAGAAGGCGTTCAATTTGACCTTTCAGTTTTCAGCCCTCCTTTTGCTTCGCTTTATTCTTATTCTGAGGATGAAGCCGACATGGGCAACAGCAAGGATTCGGACGATGAATTTTTACTTCATTATGAGTTTTTCGCAAACGCGCTCTTTCCGATCATTAAGCCCGGTAGGAATGTTTGTGTGCATCTTCAACAAGTAACACGGACCAAAGGCGATTACGGCCACATGGGGTTGTTTGATATTCGCGGCCATGTTAATCGATTAATGGAGAAAGCCGGGTTTATTCTTTACGGCGAGGTTGCAATACCAAAGAACCCACAAGCTCAAAGCATACGACTAAAAGCACATCAATTACAGTTCAGCCAGTGGGAAAAGGATTCGACGGTTAGCCGTCCGGCATTGGCTGATTGGCTCCAAATCTACAAAGTACCCGGAAAGAATGAAACACCTGTAAGACCGCTTGATAATGGGCTTGACCGGGATCTGTGGATAGATTGGGCTGATATGGTTTGGAAGCCAAAGGACGGTCAATTGTGCCTACCATCTTCTATTTGGTTTGATATTCGGGAAACTCATTTGCTGAATAATACCGCCAGTGTTCATTCGGTAATTGGGAAGGGTCATAAGCCTAGCAATACTAAGTTTCAGGCTGATGAACGCCATCTTTGTCCATTGCAGATCGACCTTATCGAACGTTGTGTACTTCTTTGGAGTAACCCCGGCGAAACCGTCTTTTCCCCTTTTGGCGGCATTGGATCAGAAGCGGTTGGGGCTTTGATGCACCGACGCAATGCCTACATAACCGAACTTAACCCAAACTATGCCTATGAGGCTGAAAGAAACTGCCAGGGCATTGTAAATAAAATCGAACACGAAGAACGTGTGCTAACCCTTTTTGACCTATGATAACCATCCCAATAAATACCGGAACCCTAGAAGGATATAACACTTTCTTAAAGTGCAAAACCTTACCTTTTTACAGGGTTGAAGGTGATGCTGTTTTGACTGACCAAGAAAGCTACAATCTAGTTTTTAAAGTTGAGCAGAAAAACGATCTACGGGTTGAGAACAACAAGGCGTTTGACTACCAAATCTACATAGTTAATACCGCATTAGACCGCAAAAGGTATGCGGCATTCCTGGACTGTGGATTAGGGAAAAGCTTTATCCAATTGATGTGGGCGCAAGCAGTCAGCCAAAAAGGAAAAGTATTAATGCTTTGTCCTTTGTCGGTGATCAATGAGCTTTTAAACGATCACAAAAAGTTCGGCATCCAAACACCTATTACCAACCTACGGGAGACAAACGGGAAATGGAGCGAGGGAATTGGAGTCTGGAATTACGAAAACATCCGGGATTTGGATTTGCGCGGAGTATCTGGAATATCACTTGACGAATCAAGCGTACTTAAAAACGGCGATGGGGTAACAAAAAAATGGCTGTGTAAGCTTTCATCTTTGATCGAATACAAACTTGCTTGCTCCGCTACACCAGCCCCTAATGAGCAATCAGAGTACGCCAGCCATGCGGTATTCCTGGGAGTATCCAACACCAACAAAGAATTTTATTCCCGGTTTTTCCGCAAGCAGGGTAATAACTGGATATTGAAACAACATGCCCAAAGAGCTTTTTATCAAAACCTTGCAACGTGGGCATGTTACATTCATAACCCTACTTTGCTAGGGTTTGAGTGCGGCGGTTATCTTGACGAACAACCGGAATACATTGTTAAGCCATTACCCGGTCACGTTGATTTAGACCAGGGGCTTTTATTCTCCGCTACCGCTGGATTAAAAGAAGCTTCAAAGGTTTATAGGTTTCGGTATGATACCAATACTGAACGCTTTAGGTACTGTGTGAAAAAAGCCACAGAAGGCCGTTCAATTGTTTGGTGTAATCGAAACGCAGAAGAAACCGCATTTGCTAAGGCTATTCCAAACAGCCAGCTTATAACCGGATCTACCCCAATTGAAAAGCGGGTTGAATATATTGAAGCATTCCGGCGCGGTGATATTAACACGCTCATTTCAAAGCCCAAAATATTAGGTTGGGGTGTAAATCTTCAACAGGCTGACCGGCATATTTATAGCGGCTATGATTTTTCCTTTGAATCACTTTACCAAGCTGTTAGAAGGTCACACCGATACGGAAGGGAGGGACGGTTAAAGGTATTCATCCCAATGATCGAAGCCGAACGCCCAATTTATGAAACCATCCAGGTTAAAATGTCAACTTTCGAGCAGGATGTTATCAGACTGCAAGAGCAATTTGGATTGAGCAAATGAGAAAACCGCTATTTCACCTAAACCTAAAAAAGAAATGGTTTGATATGATCGCATCCGGTGAGAAAACGGAGGAATACCGGGCAATGTCAAAGCACTGGAAAAACTACTTTGGTTCAGTCGATAACCGTATAAAGCTAAAGGGTAAAACCTACTCACCGGAAGAAATCAATATTTGTTTTTCTAACGGTTACGCAAAAGACAGGCGGCAAATGGTGATTGAATTGATTGGCGTTTGGAAATGCCAGGGGAGGGAAGAATGGGGTGCTGAGCATGGGGTGTATTACTACGCTTTGTTTTTAGGTAAAATCTTGGAAAAGAATTTTTGAAATGGCAACAACATCAAACATACAGTGGACCGAAAAAACATGGAACCCTATAACGGGTTGCTCCCGCGTTTCTTCGGGCTGTCAGAACTGCTACGCCGAAGCAATGGCATTCCGGCTTATGCACATGCCACACACGGCAGAACGTTACGCAGGGACGGTAAGAAAGACAAGCGGCGGTAAAAATCAGTTCACCGGGCATATCAACACTGTGCCGGAAGTTCTGGACCATCCAAGAAAATGGAAATCCCCGCAAGTTGTTTTTGTCAACTCAATGTCTGACCTATTCCATGAAAACGTGCCGCGTGAATACCTCATGGAGATTTGGAAGGTGATCCGGGAAACTCCGCAGCATACCTACCAAATACTTACCAAACGGCCGGAGCGAATAGAACAGAACTTACCGGATGATTGGGGTAAGGGGTACGATAACGTTTGGATGGGAACGAGTACCGAAAACCAAAAGGCTCTTATTGACCGGGCATTGCCATTGATGTATTCACCGGCTAGAGTTAGGTTTTTAAGTGTTGAACCTATGATTGCTAAAGTTGATCTAACCGGCCATGTTGTTACGCCCGGTGGAATGTTGGTTAATCCATTGCATTGGGTTATTGTCGGCGGCGAATCTGGGAGGAACTACCGGGAATGCAAAATTGAATGGATCGAACAAATAATTGACGATTGCAAAGCGGCTAAAATCCCTGTTTTCGTCAAACAGCTAGGCACACACCTTGCTAAAAAAATGAAAATGAAGGATAAGAAAGGCGGTGATATTTCTGAATGGCCGGATCACTTGCGGGTTCGAGAATTTCCAGCATCTTTTGAAGTTGATAAATAATGACAACCATAATCCTGCACATACTCCGCTTTATTCCCATCCTGGCATTACCAATATGTTATTGGACTGAAAACCAACACGCGGGAGCTTTTGCAGTAGGATTTGGAATCGCAATACAAATATTTATAATCCATGATAATTCTAATGATCCTGTTAGCTATTCTTTTAATCCAAGATCAAACCAACACAAAACGCACAGCAAATGAGTGAGGCAAGCACAAAGGCGTATTACGCCCACAAACAGACCTTTCCTACTGCTACCGACAAACTGCGCTGGTTGATCCAGAAACACCCCGGCATACAATACCCGGCCCTTGAAAAACACATGGGTAAAGAGTTTAGTAAGTTTTCCGGGCGAATTTCAGGGTTGAAAGCAAAAGGTGAAGTGTGGGTGGATGATAGCGGAGAGTTTAGCAAACACTATTACGAACACGATAAAGCTATGCAGGGCTTACGAAAAGAGCGATTTGAATATGAAGAAAAGCTGCGAAAGATTAAGTTATTCGTAGATCACCTGACTGGCGAATTAACCGAACGCGGATTGGCTGAACTAAGACTAAGTTATGCCAATATCCGAGAAAAGCTAAAGCTTGTCGAGCAGGATATTGTAACGCAAAACCTAATAAATTAAATCCCCCCAAAGTTTAACCACAAAAACTTTGGAAATGAGAAAAGCAATGTTATTCACAATTCTGATTTACATATCCTGCGGAGTGCCTAAAAATTTCGTAGGCAAATGCCGGGTGTGTTCATCAAATTTTGACAAAGAAACTATTTGCGGCACTTTTATGCCATACCAGACTGCTTACTCTGTAAGTGACCGGAAAAAGGGGAGTTGGGTAGAGTGCTACTAAGATCGAAGGCCCGGCACTAAAACATTATTCCTTAATTTTTTAACCATAAGGGTATGTGTGTAAATGGTAAATGCGTCATATAGCCGGGCCATTTTAAAAAAAAAGAATCAATGACAACAGAACAAGTAAAGCAGGGGCTTGAACAACTTCCACCGATGGAAGCGGAAGCAATCGCAAAAGAAGTGCTTTTGAAAGACCGGGATTTGGTACTCATTACCGAAGCAGCCGACCTACTCAATGTAGACCGTCAAAAATTGGCGGTTGCGGTGAGTAACGGAAAGCTCCCTGCAAAGAAGCTGTACCGACTTTACCACGTATCCCTGCAAGTAACATCCCTATTCCTGCAAGGCTCCAAAAACGGGGTTAGTCCAAAGGATGTGAAAATGCTTTGGGAAAAGCTGCACGGATGAAGATTTTAGTGACAACCATATTTATCATTTTCCTGCTCCTTATGGGGTTGGTTTTGAAGTTGACGGAATGAGTATCTACCCAACAGAAAAAGAACTGCAAGATATAGCCCTTATTGAAAAATACTGCAAGGGTGAACTATCTGAGATAGAAAGTAATTCAGTTGAGGCCCGGATTGAAAACGAACCGGAGTTTAAAGACTTGTTTAGTTGGGGTGAAATATTCTTTGATCCTGCGGAAAATTTTCTTTACGAATTGATGAATGAAAAAGAGATAGAGGAAGCTAGAAAGAATTTTCAAAAATTCGTGGATGAAATTAATGACCCACTGCAAACTGTTGAGGAAATAGCCAGGAAGTTACCTAGTCGTTTTCGTAAAGGTGTGCTCTTAGAAGATTTTTTTCATTGTGGCGATGAGGTTATCAGGATTAAAGATGATTGCTTTATGTATTGGCTTGACCACAATGAATGGACTAATTTTGAATCCTTGCCACTTCCTGTCTCTCATGGAGATATTTTAAAACTTCTGACCAATGGAATATAGTGTTTGCCTAGTCTCCCGAATATTCGGAGCAACAGCAAAGAAAATTGATAAGGTGTTTACCCTGCCTGAATTTGTCGAGTTCTTGGAAACTATCAACGGCAAAAGAACGGTTGCCAGTTATCAAAAAATACATGAGGGTGTAGGTATTTGCCGGATTGCTAACGGGAACCCTTATTTGATTAGTGATGACCCAACCCAATGGAATGAAATGGTTGCAACTGTAATGCAAGGGGCGAATGGAGCTTTGATGAATAAGGGGCTAATGAGGGAGTTTTCAAAAGAAAAGATTGATAAAGCAAGTCAAGTAATTTACCGATAAAACAAAATCTAATGTACACAGACCTAGTAAAACAATTTCACCAAACCTATGGTGTAGACATTGAGGAAAGCCCCGTTATTCCTTCAAAAGAAATCTGCAAGCTTCGGGTTTCGCTGATCCGAGAAGAATTGAATGAATTTGAGGAAGCAATTGAAGGTGGTGACATTAAGCACATTGCCAAAGAATTAGCGGATCTGGTTTATGTGGTGTTCGGCACAATCATTGCCTTTGGCCTTGGGTCAATATTCAAAGCCGTGTTTTTCGAGGTCCACCGATCTAACATGAGCAAAGTTTGTAAAAGTGAAGCACACGCATTTGGAGTGGCTAGCGCATGTACGGAAGATTGTGAAATTGAAGAAACTGAAAACGAGTGGATTGTGAAAGTTAAATCCGGCCCCAAAAAAGGGAAGGTGATTAAACCGGCTAGTTATTCCTTGGCAGACCTTTCTTTTTTGGATATTGAAAAACCATTCAAATGAATAAGAGTGATTTAACTAAATTATTGGACGTTTTTTCAAATGGCATCCGAGAAGAAGAAAAAGAACTTTACAAGCGTGTGATCAATGAAAACGGAATCAAGCAGTTCAATAGATATGATGAATTTTATTTAGCTGTTATCTATCCATTTGAGCAGTTTTTAAATGGATTCATTGCTTCGGAAGTGTCAGGTAATCAAGATGTGATTTTCTTGCTAACTCACAGTGATTTCGTAGAACGCCAATTTGAGCAATACATAAAGGTTTACGAAGGTTCCGCTTGTCATTGCGATAAATCAAGAACCATAATTTCGTCTTTAATTGAGTTTTACAAAACTGGCAAACGTATTGAATTTGATTACAACGGCGAATATACATTTCATCTACCTAAGAAGGTCTTTAAAACTCACGAATCTATTGTTGAATTTTACGATGGTGTTAAATCCCTTTACTATGGTAGCAATGCAATGTATTTGACTGCTATACTTAATTTACAAGCAAGTCAAATTCAAGAAACAACCAATGCAAGCACCGGCGACTAAACCGGAATAGCTATTGGCAAGGCCGGATTGGTGACAGTGATCCGGCTTTTAAAAAGAATAAATGCAAAACCAAGATTTAACACCCGGATCAGTCTGGCAAAATAAAGATCCTTACGAAGGTGAGGGAGAAATCATCATAGGCCAACCAGTTGAAATACCAGGACATTACGAGTGCATTAAGGCAAACTGCACAAAATACCCATCATTGAATGGCACAGTGGAATGGAAGCACGAAAGCGCAATACTGACTTACTATAATAAAATTTCTGACTGATAAACCAGCCGCTGAGCCAAAACTCTGTAATTATGAAAACAGGAGACAAAGTGACTTATACCCCGACAAATGAAATAGGCATTGTAAAGAGCTTGACCACAGGGCCGGGAATGGGCGTGTATGTGGTTTTCAATTGCGGCGATGATTGGGATAACTACCAAAACTATACCGCCGCTTTGTGTGATCCAAGTAATTTGAAAACCGGATGGGACCAGGAAGCTTTCATGGATCATTATGGTTTAGGCCCGGAAGATATGATTAACGACATAACCTATCCTAATGGCTGACCTACAAACAATCTACGAAGATAAAACCGCCTGGGTAACATTCACCAACGAATCAGAAGGCGAATCAATACGCGTTTACCGCCGTTGTCAGTGTGGCCGGTATTTAAAGACCGGGGAAATAAAATCCAGTGCAATAGGTGGGTTGAAGTTTGAAGGATGGGATTGTAAGAAGTGCGGAGAGGTTGAACCGTTTTTTGAAAGGATTTAATTTTTTTTGTAAATCATTCTTTATGAAGATTGAAGTAATAACCATACCGGCTGAGGAATTTCGTCAACAAATGGCAGAGCTTAAAAGAATGATCTTTGATGCCGTTAAAGCCGAGTCTGACGAAATAGGTGAAGTTCTGGACTTGAAGGCCGCTGCAAAATTCATCGGTATATCAGAATCGGGATTGCGCCAACGAATCAAATCGGGAACCGTGCCGTATATCAAAAATGGCAACGGTCAGTATCGGTTTACTTCAAAGTATCTTAAGTTAGCTGAAATGGCCCCTGGCTTGGAGACGATAGAAAGATTGCAGGAAGAAATGATAAGGGAATTTTCTAAGCGCAGATAGTGATGTATTTGCATTGTTAGTTGCAAATCAACTGCAAATACAAAATTCAAAGACCAAAGCAAAGGAGAAAATAAAAGCGCAAACAATTGATAAACAACTATTTGCGCTCAGTGATTCCGCTGGGGCTCGAACCCAGGACCCCTTGATTAAAAGTCAATTCCCTTGTTTAGCTGCTAGTTGATACTAAACTACCTAAACTTTGCCAGTACTGACAAACACAGGTGTTAACAACTAATTAAAAAGCATTTCATTGTTAGTTTTTGACTATATTTGGTTGCAAATGAGTTGCAAATGATTCGCCGTAGACCATCCATATCAATTTACTATGACACCCGCCGCCGAAAAGCTAATGGCAAGTTTCCTGTCAAGCTTCGCATTACTGCATCCTGGCTTAAGCAAAAAGACAAATATATTTATCTGGACATTGATTTAACCGATGACGAATGGAAGCAAGTTGAAGGAAAAGGTAAGTCGAAAGAGGTAATTATGATCCGGGAACAACTTGATAGGCACTTATCTGATGCGCGTCAAATTGTCGATGATCTTTGGAATTACACACACGGCGCGTTTATGGATCGCTTTGTTACTGGCATAGTACCTGAAAAATTTGTCTATGATTTTTTCGACCGAAAGATCAAAAGCTTAATCAAGAAAGAAAAGTTTTCAACAGCTACCGGCTACAAGGGCGCATTATCAGCATTGAAGGACTTTAGGCGAAATAAGGAAATATACTTTCAGGATGTAACCCGGTTGTTCTTGGAAAAATTCATCCAATTCCTGAAAGACCAGGGCAAAGCACCTGCCACCATTGAACGGTACTTTGTCTATTTTCGAGCGATTTACAATATGGCTGTTCAAGAAAACATTGTTTCGTCTGACGATTCGCCGTTTACACGGAATATAAAGCCAGAAAAAGGCGATCCAAAAAAGAAGTCATTGCCAGAGTCGGATATTACCAAAATACTTACATACACGTCAAAAGATACGCGAAAGCAGTTAGCCCGTGACTTATGGGTGTTTTCGTTTTGTGTTGGAGGCATTAATTTGACAGACGCGGCACGGTTGACCATTGAGAATGTAGACGGTGACGGGATTGGGTACACACGCGGGAAAACGCATTCAAAGAAAAAGATTGATCACCCAATTGTTTTGTTTTTGAATGTTTACGCCAAAGCCATTTTAAGCCGATACAAAGGAGGTGAATATTTACTACCTATCCTAGAGTCAGGCATGAGTGAAAAGCAAAGGTATAACCGGGTGAAGTGGCACACAAAGAAAACGAATAGGATGTTGAGCTTGATTGCTAAGGAAATCGGTATTGATAAATTTACATTCAGTTCGGCGCGGGATTCATTCGCTACCAGATTAGCCCGAATGGGTGTTGATGCTGATCAAATTGGCATGAAGTTGGGCCACGCTCCTGGCAGCAAAATGACACCGGGATACATTCGGCATGAAGCGGGAGATTCAAAGGATATTATGAACGAATTAGTCAACTTAAAGTGAGTTGTTAAAAATGATCAACACTCTATCCACTACTAAGAAAATAGCAATCTTGATTCTTTTGCCAATATCATGGTTTTGCATAACCGGGATTAACCGGATGGTTGACTTTGGTAATGTGTGGTTTGATGTAGTTTTCAATCTCGCTACATTTTTTTTAATACCCTATATTTTTGTTCGTGCCTCACTTCCGATTGTAGCATTTTTTGAAGTGATGTTTAAAAAACCTAAATAATGGATAGCTCCAACAAAGACGGCAAAGTATACTTTCAAATAAATAAGCAGAACCCAAAACCAAATCCATGTACCTTTCATATTGAAACGGTGCAGGATATTTTTGATGCAACGAACATCGACAACGTGGATAAATTTTTATCGGAATTTAAAATGGTTCTTTGTTCCGGCTATCTACTCAGGGCAACGGCGGCGGCTGAAAACTTACCTGATGAAATAAAGTTGCCATCCTTTGAATGGACCGACGACTAATTTTTTTGCCCAACCAATAAATCAACATAAAACACCCCATGAATAAATTTACAAACCCAACCGAAACCGACAGGCAAAGCATACAGGATGCGTTTGGGAACTTCATGGAGCGATTCGAGCCGAATATCAAGACTGACAGTGAAACCCTCTTAGAGTGGTCCAAAAAGGGATGGATTGAAAAGAGAATGTACGGTTGTCGAATACACTGGTTAAGAAAGGTTTTTCCAAAATGAGAAAATTTGTCTACATAATGGAGCGCACAAGCAACCGATCCTTATGGGCTATGATGACTTTTCAAAAGGAAATCAAGATTGGTATAGCCAATGACAGTGAACGCAGGAGGCGCGAAGTAGACAATGCAATCAAGGGGGATATAAAGTTGATCCTGCAAAAAGAGTTTGACAATGCCAGGGCCGTAGAAACGGAGTTACACGAAAAATTCAAAGACAGTAGATTTAGAATGAAAGGCGGGGCTGGTGGTGGATGCACAGAATGGTTTTACCTGTCTGCAAACGAATACCAAAAGCTAATGAGGCTGATAAAGGGTTGGTGGTTTCCATCGCCTATTTTAACTGGCATTATCTTGATTTTACTGTTCTGGATTTACTTAATATTTACTAAATATTTGTAACTTTATAATACTATTTAACAATGGTTCGGTATCAATAGTAGCCGGGTTTCGGCCCGGTTATTTTAATTTCCAATTATGTGTAAATACTGTGTTTCGATTGAAAGCCCAATAGGTAAAAGGGCGTTGGGTGAAAAGGGGAAGTTTTGGCCGGTTGGTCACAATCTAAAAATCGCCTTTATCGGAGGAACTACCGAACAAAGGCGATACGTGGAAGAAAAGGCAAGCGAATGGTTGAAGTATGCTAATCTTTTCTTCCAATGGGATATGCCCGTTTCTGGCTCCGATATTCGTATTTCATTCAACGAGGGTAACGGTAGCTGGTCTTATATCGGAACCGATTCTTTAGGCATCCCGGTAAGACGGGCAACCATGAATTTCGGCTGGCTAGATAACGCGGTAGTCTTGCATGAGTTCGGCCACGCATTAGGATTAGGACACGAACACCAAAACCCGGAAGGCGGTATTTTGTGGGATCAGGACGCCGTAATAAAAGAACTATCAGGACCGCCAAATAATTGGGATATTTCAACCATTGTTTTTAATGTCCTGGAAGCCTACAATCAGGATAAAATAGTAGGCACAAAACTTGATCCTCATTCTATAATGATGTACTCCATCCCAAAAGAATGGACCGTCAATGGCTTTGAGACAAGTTTCAATCAAAACCTTTCCGACCTGGATAAATTGTTTATATCGTCCTTATACCCCTTTGAGGAAGAAAAAACAGACAAGGTTTCCGAAGCACTGAAAACCATCTTCCTTTCAAGAAAGGACATTTTACGGCTGAATGAAGCCACTATTTGCCGGATCGGTGATGTGATCGGAGCCGGAACCAACGAACAACGATACTGGAAGCGGCAGAACGCTGAAAAAGTCTGGGATAAATTGAACGCATGACAGTAACGGAATACCGAAGGCGATATACTTTAGGGGAAGAACCTAAAAGCGAATACTATCTACAAAAGGCAATTTCAGAATACCTAAACAAGCGTTGGCCTAATGTGGAATACAGGATTGATTTAGCTGGGAACAACCTAAGTAAAGCGCAAGCCGGGAAAGCAAAGGCGGTAAATAAGCGTAGAGCTTGGCATGATGTTGAGATTTACAACCCTTCCGGGCTTTACTATGGGCTTTGTATTGAATTGAAACAGCTAGGAACCCAATTAAGAATGGTTAGCGATAGTAATACCTATAAGATCATAGGCCACAAAAAGACCAAGTTTGGCAAAATAGCTATCCGGGAAAGCAAAAAAAGAAAAGCAGGTGATTGGGTAGATTTACATATTGAAGAACAAGCGGACAATATAAAAAGAATGCGTAAATTAAGACGTGCAGCGGGGTTTGGGGTTGGCTTGAAGAAAACACTTATGATAATCGACGGCTACCTTACTGAGAACTTTGTATTGATGCAGGAGGGTTTTAAAATTGATTGATATGTTTTGTGAACCAATGGTAAATAAACCTGGAACTAACGAGGCTTACGAAAGAAAGCTAAGGTTGTTCATGGAAACCTCTAATATCAGCCTGTTTATAGATGCGGTAAAAGAGTACTACGGAAACAAGTGCGAGTGCGTAGGTTTTTATTTTTCATACGATATAGAGAATATACCCAACTTAATGGCTTACCACACCAAAGAGGTGGTTTATTTTTCATTCAGTGTAATTACTGAGCAATTTACCAGAAGAATAGACCTTGTGTTCGATGACAACTTTTTGTTAAACTCAATAGAGAAACACGAATGGGATAATAATTGCCAAAGCTTTATAGAGTTAAAAGGGGTGGATAATGTAGAGCTAAAATACTCACGCTATGTACTGGCAGGATAAAGTTTTATACGCATTATTTTATTATGCTATCCTCCCGGTGGTTGCGTTGTATTGCATATACTCGTTTCTATCCTGTTTTGTAACTATTGAACGAAAAGAAATAGAAGAACCCACCCCGGAGCCTACACAAGCCCCGGAAATCATATTACCTAAGAAAAAAAAGAAAGTCATTGCCCCGTATGATGCAATGAAGCATTTTAACAGTCTGAAAGAAAAAGGATTGATCGACAAAGAAGCCGTGTTTTCGGATTGGGCCAAAGTGCAACAACAGTTCAAAATCGACAATACCCCTATTGAGATCATCGAAAACTGATTTTTAGTAAATATTTATTAAATCTAATTTGGTTTATATTTATATTTATCGTACATTTGTTGAAAGCAAACAACAAAGATGAAAACGAAAATCAGAATCTTTATCCTTTCATTGATCGGCATTCTATCTATCCTGGCCGGTCAACTTGAAACTTCGCCAAATACGGTCGCTCCCGGCTCAGAAATTACATGGGAGATCAGCAAGGCAAAAACCGTTCGGTCTTTTTGTTTTGAGATTGTTGAGACTGAAATAATCACTTCTTAAAATAAAGGCATGAAAGAAGCAATCAAATCCCTTCGCCTACTAATAGCCGAACGTCTCCTATCACTGGCATGGGATATAGCCCCAAAAGACAGTGATCTTTCAAAAACAGTAATTGATTACTTTAAAAAACAGGTTGGCGATGTATAATTACGAATTTAAGCAAGATAACTTAAGCGGAATTACAAAAGAGTTGATCAGGGAAGTCATTAACGCTGCTTATGGGGTTGGGATAACCCTTGTCGCTCCGCTTGGAACTGGTAGTGATGATTTTATTTTACACGGCAATCCTGCTCCCGGTCGTTTTGAGCTAGTTAGTATTCGTATTCATAGCGAAAGTCCTGAAATGTTAGTAACTGACCGGCGGGGCGCGTTCTTGTTTTACGGCAAATTCGATATTCGCCAAGGTATTGATTTTGTTGTTGATCAATTTTGGTTGATTCTAAAGTCAGTAGAGCCAAGAATACAAAGCCGTTTGCCGGATCAGGATAAAATGAAGGTCAGTAAAGATGCAATTGAGTCAATAGGTTTTGAAATGCTCAAAGTTTATAAAAAGCAATTACCATGACTCCAAAAAACCACTACACCAACCTACTAGAGATAGACATTAAGTCTCTAAGAACTCATTTGGCCTACTCCAAAGAATTAGACCCCGTTGTTTCGGGGTTATTGGAGACAGTAGAAATGATCAAAGTTAAAATGGAAGCCGACGAAGAAGCAATAAAAGAGCTTTCAAAAAATTTTGTTGAGACATAAAATCAACATTAAACGCACTCTAAATTCATTTAAAAATTTCGTAAATTAATACCCATGAGTGAACTTAAAAATATTTTGGCTGAACTCGCACGGCCATTTAATGACCTTCAATGGAAGGTCCAAACATGCGGAATATCAAAATCCGGGAAAGAATATGCTGTTTGTGTTCCTTATATTGATGCCAGGGACGCACAGCAAAGGCTTGATCAATCGTGTATTTGGCAAGACGATTATTGGGATGTAGGGGGAATTACTTTCTGTAAGGTTGGTGTTTTTGCGGATGGTCAATGGTT
>CAJQMW010000509.1 GCA_905479535.1 uncultured Maribacter sp.
GCTCTTCCGATCTGATGAGCGTACGGGAACAAAATATGTCCATACGATTGATCCTAAAACGGGCTATACCAAAAATTCAAATACATTAGGTGTTACCGTGCTGGCAAATAATTGCGCCACGGCGGATGCCTATGCGACTGCGTTTATGGCTATGGATTTAGAAAAGGCTTTTAATGTAATCTCTAAAGACAGGACATTGGAGGCTTATATCATTTATTTGGATGAGTTTGGGAACACCCAGGAATTTCTGACTACCGGATTTGAAGAGCTGGTAGTAAAATAATTATTTGCGAACCAAGGGGATGAGTTCTCCTTTGGCCAATCTGTACTTTTCAACATTCCTAATCGGTATTTCTGAAGTGTAATCTATGGCCTCTGCCTTAAAACCAACGCTTCGGAGTTTCTCACAATAATCCATTCCATAGATGCGTACATGGTCATACTGACCAAAAATTTTTGCCCTCTCCTTTTTGTCCGTAATAGAATTATCTTCAAAGGTCTTTTCCCGATTTATATCCTGTGGAATTTGAAAAATACCCCAACCATTGGGTTTTAAAACACGGTAAAGTTCCTGCATCGCTTTAACATCGTCAGGTATATGTTCTAGAACATGGTTGCACAGGATGACATCGAAAGAATTATCATCAAAAGGTAAATTACAGATGTCGGCCTTGACATCGGCAAGGGGGGAATTAAGATCTGTAGTGGTATAACTAATGTTCGGTAGTTTTTTGAACCGTTTGTAGAAGGCTTGTTCAGGTGCAAAATGCAGCACCTTTGCCGGAGCCTTAAAAAAAGTCGTTTCGTTCTTCAGGTACAACCAGAGCAGTCGATGTCTTTCTAGGGATAGCGTGGAAGGGGAGAGGACATTTTCCCTAGGTTTTTCATAACCGTAAGGTAAAAAACTGCGAAATTTTTTGCCATCAATGGGGTCTTCGTACGTATCACCAGAATAATATAGCGCAAATAGAGGCCTTAGAAGGTAGCTAAGTTTAATTAGTATAGTTCTAGGAATTAGATTTAAAAAATATTTAAAGATTTTTGACACGAATTTCATGGATTTTCACGAAAGCTACTATAAAACAACTCTTTTATACGTTAGGCTGTCTTCACCAAAATTGACGATAAGGCCTAGCTTTAATTTAGAAGCGGCTAAATAGTTAAGTGTTTGTTTAATGTGGGTAGTTGCTAATTTTTCTATTGCCTTAAGTTCTAAAATAATCTTTTCTTCAATCATAAAATCTGCAACATATTGCTGGGCGAGCTTTTGTCCCTTATAATCGATAGAAAACTTGGTTTCTCTAGTAAAGGGAACACCATGAACTTTAAGCTCATATGCTAAAGCATCTCCGTAGACCGCCTCGCTAAACCCTTTTCCAAGTATTTTATGTACGTCCATGCATAATCCAATGATATAATAGGATTCATCTTTGTAAATTAAATAGTCCATTTATAATTAGTGGAACTCGTGCAATTAGTGTCTCTAAAACAATAAATTACTACTTATTGGACAACTTTTGACTGTCTAAATTCATCTTCCTCATCACTCTCAATTCCCAGCGCATCATAAATGTATTGGAAGGTGGATAGTAACTCGGGTCTTCCATTGACCAGGGCAACATCATGTTCAAAATGGGCACTAGGTTTACCATCGGCAGTAAGAATGGTCCAACCATCCTTGAGTTGTTTTATGTTCTTGGTCCCCATGTTTATCATGGGTTCAATGGCTACCGTCATTCCATTGACAAACTTTTTTCCTCTTCCCCTTCGGCCATAATTTGGCATTTCCGGGCTTTCATGGAGTTTCTTTCCCAATCCATGTCCAACGAGCTCCCTTACAACGCCGTAACCGTGACCTTCACAAAAATTTTGAATGGCGAAACCTACATCGCCCACACGGTTTCCTAGTTTGAATTCGCGAATACCAATATAAAGCGATTCTTTAGTAACCCTCAGTAGCTTTTTCGTTTCCTCGGCTACTCCCCCTATTTCAAAGGTATAGGCATGATCGCCATAGTAGCCATTTTTTACGGCCCCGCAATCTACGGATAAAATGTCCCCATCCTTTAAAGGTTCTGCATTTGGAATTCCGTGCACCACTTGGGCATTAGGGCTCATGTTCAGGGTATTTGGAAATCCGTACATCCCTAAAAATCCAGGCTCCGCTCCATGATCCCTAATGAATTCCTCGGCTAGTTTGTCCAGATAAAGGGCATTGACCCCCGGTTTTATTTCACGGGCTATCATTCCCAAGGTTTTGGAGACAATAAGCGCACTTTCGCGCATCAATTCTATTTCTTCGGCTGATTTTATTTTCACCATAGCTGCAAAGGTAGATTAATTTATAAAATATTAATCTACTAGGGATTCCCTGGTCATAAAGGTGGATTTGGGGATTCCCATCAGTCTTAAAATGGTGGGCGCTATATCTCCTAATACACCATCTCTTATTTGTTTAAAATCATCGTCTACCAAAATCAAGGGTACCGGGTTGGTCGTATGCGCCGTATTCGGAGTGCCATCTGGGTTAATCATGGTCTCACAGTTTCCGTGATCGGCTATTATCAAAGTAGTATACCCATTTTGTAGACCAGTTTCAACTACGGCTTGTGCGCATTCATCCACTACTTCGCAAGCTTTTATGGCGGCATCCATATCGCCGGTATGTCCTACCATATCGGGATTTGCAAAATTTAAGCATACAAAATCTACTTCCCCTTTTTTAAGTTCGGGTATAATGGCATCCCTTATTTCATAGGCGCTCATTTCTGGTTTCATGTCGTAGGTAGCCACTTTTGGTGATGGACATAGCAAACGACTTTCGCCATCAAAAGGGACTTCCCTGCCACCGTTAAAGAAGAAAGTAACGTGCGGATATTTTTCCGTCTCCGCTATGCGTATCTGTTTTTTACCTGCATTCGCCAAGACCTCCCCTAAGGTTTCCTTGATATTATCCTTGTTGTAGACCACGTGAATTCCTCTAAAAGACTCATCGTAATTGGTCATGGTCACATAGTAGAGTTTTAATTTGTGCATATTGTGTTCGTGCATGTCCATTTGGCTCAACACTTGCGTAAGTTCTCTTCCACGATCTGTTCTAAAGTTGAAAAAGATTACCACATCGTCTTCTTGAATTTTTGCAATAGGCGTTCCCTCCGAGTTGGTCATGACAATGGGCTTTATAAATTCGTCCGTAATAGCTGCGTCATAACTCGTTTGTATCGTTTTCCCAATGTTCGTTGATTTTTCGCCTTCCGCGTTGACCATAACGTCATAGGCCAACTTCACCCGTTCCCAGCGTTTATCCCTGTCCATCGCATAATATCTTCCCACTACCGAAGCTAATTTTGCATTTCTACCGGAACAAAACCCAACTAGATCTTCCAAAAATCCTTTACCGCTTTTTGGGTCTACGTCCCTACCATCTGTAAATGCATGAATATACATATCACTAAGGCCGTAGTCGTGACCAGCGGAAATAAGTCCCTTTACATGGTTTATATGGCTGTGAACCCCTCCATCGCTTAAAAGACCCAAGAAGTGAACGGGTTTATTATTCGTTTTGGCATGTAGAAAAGCCTCCTTCAAGACCTCCTCGTCCTTTAAGGTATTCTCTTGAATGGCCAGGTTGATTTTAGCTAAATCCTGATAAACGATCCTACCGGCTCCAAGATTCATATGCCCTACCTCGCTGTTTCCCATTTGACCATCCGGCAGCCCAACGTTCATCCCGTCGGTAAGAAGGTTGGCATTGGGATATTTGGTATATAGGCCATCTACAAACGGAGTTTTTGCATTGTCTACCGCTGATATCTTTGGGTCGGGAGATTTACCCCACCCATCCAAAATCATCAAAATTACTTTTTTGTTCATCCTTCAGGTAAAAAATTATAGACCAAAAATAGCATGATTTAGCTACTTAAGCTATTATAAGTGCTCCCTTTTTTACAAAGGTTTCTACCTGATGTTAATTATTTTAACGATAAACAGTTGACATTTGTTAAACTTTAGTTATTTAACTGTTAATGGTGAAACAATCGCCTATAGATGGCGTCTATATTTATATAATCAAAACTTATTCATCAATCCATACTGAATTCGTTTCAGTATAAAAATTCATTCATCATGAAAAAAACAATCCTAACACTGTCCTTGGCATTTTTGTTCTTGGGCAACGGCCTATTGGCCAATGAGACACAGTCCGAAGTAAACTTCACTTCTGAAATTATTAGTTCAGAAGTTGAAATTAGTTCCTTTTGTAAAGCTGTTATGCAAGGTGATATCGATACGGTACAACGTATGATAGAACTTGGCGAAGACGTGAATCAAAAATCATTGGGTATGACCCCGGCCATGTTTGCTGCTCGATACAATAGGGCAGAAGTATTGCAGGTATTGATAGACCATGGGGCCAATCTCAAAATAAGGAGTAATCAGGGTTTTTCCGTAAAAAAATATGCGGAACTTTCTAATGCGACAGAAGCACTGGCCGTTTTGGAGGCTGTCTCTGGTAGTTAAAACAATTAATCAATCAAAAAACTAAAAAACCCGCTACGAATTGGTAGCGGGTTCTTTGATTTTGAAAATCAGTCTCTTATAGTGTTCAGGTAAAAGAGTTATAACATTAAAATTCAAAACCACTAAAAGCTCTGTACATAAAGGCATAAATTGCCATAAATAACATTAAGGCACAGAATACCGAATATACTTTTAAAAGTACGACCAGAATTTCTGGTTTACAATTCTCAAATGCCTGTACATAAAGATGCTTAAAATGTGATAGTGTTCCCATTATAGTTCTGTTTAAATGATTAAATCAAAGCTACAAGGGTCAAATCTAAGGTGGTAAAAACTAATTTGGGATAATCAAAGATACAAAAAAGAGGATACCAAATGTTGTGTTTTACCGTTCATCGGTAAGAATTAACGTTTAACCTTCCCCTCTATATTTTTCTATGGCCTCCTTTATTTTTTGAATTCGGTTCTCAGGATCTGGGTGGGTGCTCTTAAACTCGGGGACCCTGTCAGGTCCGCCAGCGGCCTTTAAAATTTCCATGACTTTTATCATCTCGTACGGGTCGTAACCGGACTGTATCATGAACAGTACGCCAAGTTCGTCGCTCTCCAGTTCGTCCCCCCGACCATTGGTCAGTAAAGTATTTTGTCCAATACTTCCTACCACATTTCCCATGTCCGCGCCCACAGTAGCACCCATGGTAAGGGTTTGCCAAAAACTACTCTCCGCTATACGTTCTGCGGAGTGTCTTCCAATAACATGCCCTATTTCATGTCCTAAAACACCCGCCAACTGTGCCTCGGTCAATTGCGAAAAAAGGGCGTACGTAATAAAGCATTGGCCTCCAGGTAATGCAAAGGCGTTTATAGTCTGGTCGTCCGCCAACAAATGAAAATCATATTGATACGGAGTTTCCCTGGCAATGCTGTTATTCACCAGTTTATTACCCACATTATCTACAAAAGCCTGTAAACGTTCGTCCGGATAAAGCCCACCGTGCTGTTGTGCCATTTCCGGGGCACTTTGCAGACCAATGGCAATTTCCTGCTCAGCGGTCATGTTAATATGCTGTGAGCGTCCTGTATATGGATTTTCTTCCTTATTGCTACACTTTTGGACAAAGGCAAAGGCAACGATAGCCAAGCCGATAAAGATTCTGATTTTCCAACTTCCTCTTCTCATGGTGTTCGTGTTCCGATAGGAAGTCTAAGATACAAAAGTGTTACAGAAGGTCTCTATTGATGTCTAAAATATTGTTTTGGATGTAATTTTTAAGAAACCTTATCGTAAAATGTTCCGCCCCATAAAACGTTTCTTTTTGTAGTAGCTGTACAATATTTTTGCTTCTGAAAGCTTCTAACATCGGTATGGAAATGGGGGCGTAGCTATAGTGCCAAGGCTCATATTTGAAACCCCTTCTTTTGGGCTCGTCCGTATAAACAAGATGGTAATCGTAAGTTTCGGAGTTCTCGTCCATCCACTTTTTAAAATCTTCATAGGGGCCTCCAGCACCAAATTTTTCGGGTACCAGGACATCACCGTCAACTTTCCGGTAACCATCAACAATGTCTGTATCCGTGCCCCAATGGTGGCGGCTGGTACCGGGTATTGTGGAATACTCTATAATTTTATCGATGGCCGCCAGAGGTTCCATTCCCTCGTCGGTATAGGTGATAAACTTCCGCTCAAAAATACCTTCTTGTCTCTGAAAATTACGGTAGCTAGATACTATTTTTAAATCGATACCATCACTGTAAGCCGCTTTCTTCATTTCCAAAAAAGCATCGTGCGCTTCTTTTCTAAGATTGATATTTTTCCCATAGAGTCGAATATCCGATTTACCCATTAGTTCTACAATGGAATATTCCTCCTCTTGATTTATTACTAAAGTCGGTGCTAAAGCAATGGCTAGGCCTGTAGCCCCACTTTTTTTGATGAATGTTCTTCGTTCCATAGGTTTCGGACGCTCGTTTACAGTTAATTAGAAAGCTCTATTTTATTTTGGCTCGTCGTACGTTCTAAAATTAAACAAATAATTCTGGATTATTTGTACCACAGATTACTTAAGCCATTCCCAGTTGTACATCAATCTAATTGTCCTGATAGGTGGACAGATATAAATATCCTTGATGTCTTATATTTAAATCGTTCAAGGTAATGATGTAATAATAGATACCGGAAGCCAAGCCTTTATTTCTTGAAATAGCACTTTCCCTATTGGAGATTCCATTAAACTCATTTTGATAATTCTGTTGTGAATATACCAGAATACCATATCTATTGAATATCTGAATTGAGTTATTGGGGGAATTTTCAATGCCCGCTATCACTAGTGTATCATTTACCCCGTCCCCATTAGGTGTCATATAATAGTTGTCCAACTGAATATTGTCCAAGG
>CAJQMW010000510.1 GCA_905479535.1 uncultured Maribacter sp.
TACCAATTATTTTTTACAACGGGAACAACTCGTATGCTCCTTTGTTTTAATAGATATACGCCATGAGCCCCAAAAGGTAGACTTGGACTTTATGCAATGGTTGGGCGAGAACGGTATTCCCTTTGCCCTAATATTTACCAAGGCCGATAAATTGAAGCCCCGTGCCATTGAAAGGCATGTTGACAACTACATTAAAGAACTTCTTGCCGGAGCTTGGGAAGAAGCCCCGCAACATTTTGTGACCTCTTCCAGTAAAAAAATAGGGCGTGATGAAGTGTTGGATTATATAGATGCCATTAATCTTCAATTTTTTGAGGCTACCAAAAAATAACGCTCTACCTATCTTAGTTTAAGCGTTTTTCTATAAGAGAAATGAGGTTTTCTGCATTTTCCAGTCGGTTCAGTTCATCTGTATTTACAAAAATTTCCAAATCATTCCCTTGGGTCAAAATGATAGGGAACGTGAATTTATAACCGAACTTGGACCTGTATGTTTTTGCAAACTCGTCTTTGTGTAGAAACTCCAGCTCCGTCTCGTTAACCTCTAATTGCTGTCGAAATTTTTTCCAAATCCTATTTTCGGTGAAATTTCCAAACGTAATATCACAGAGACTACAGGGGTACGTGGACGGACTCAAAATTTTGTGCGCACCGTCCATTAAAAGGTTCCGGATACTGGAATCCGCATTATAAACAAAAAGTATTTTTTGGATGGTATCTTTTTTATTTAGCATACTCAAAAGTACGCCATCCAACCTACGGCAAAGCACTCTTTAAACGTTTGTTTTCGTTTGTAAGTGTTTAAAGCCTTTAAACTTATCCATAACCCACTTATAGGGTGTTTAGCCATCCCCCGTTTTTTAGTTGAGCTTTAAAATCAGTTGCCCCGGGAACGGATCGGGCACTGTAATTTCAATATTCCACCTGGTCCTTACCGGCATCAACAGTATCGATACCACCTTGCTTATCTTGTAGTAGATGAAGTTGACGAGTTCCCGGGGCACGTTCCTGTTCAGGTAGTTGTACCCCGCACCCAGCAACAGGTCGATATGCATGGACCGTATTTTTCGATAGATCATGTACATGGCCACGGTAAGGGTTGCCAACATGGACTGCAGCCCCGTGAACGTTTTGATCTGGATGTCCCCGGCCCGTACTCCTGTTTGACGTGCCTGTGGTACTCCTCGATCTTCCAGCGCAGCCCGTACCCTTTGAAGGCCCATTTCGCGACCTCGATGCCGTTGGAAAGGTCGCTCTTCACGAGCAGGTAGCAAAGCCCGCCGTGGCACCCGTTCCTGGTGACCACCAGCCATAGGTGGTGGACGCTGCGCCCTATCCTGTATTCTATCGGTACGGCCCCTATGTCATAGACTTCGGTCACTGGCCTGTCCTTCTTTATCCTGATCGTTTTTTGGCTTATCGAGAGATCCATTTTTTTGGCCAGCTCCCTGACCTCTAGTTTTTCCCCGCCGTGATAGACCTTTGTGTTCTTCTTCAAGCGGATGATGGCCCGGGGACATTCCCCGATGAAGAAATCCTTGAGGATTTCGTTGTCCGCCCCGAGGTCGAACACCCAACAGCCCTTGTCGCCGATGTGCCCCTTTACCTTCCCCACCGCTTTCTTGACCTCGTTGTTGCTGCCCGGCGCGCCCATCTCGAAACTGTACGCCCTGCCCAGCAGGGGCGATATCTCCTTGTGCGCGTTGACCGCATTGATGTTCAGTACGTTGTAGCCGAGCCCGATCTCCCCGGTATCGCCGTTCTTTACCCCCGAAGCTTCGGGGCCAGCCCTTCCATGTATTTTGCGTGCTTTTTACTGATGTCGGTGCCGTCCATGACGATGAAATCGTCCTTCGATACGCCCGGGGCGACCGTCTCCGGATGGCCCTCCAGCACCTTGTCGGCGTAGTCCTCCTTCAGGTACTGTGCCGAGAGCCTCTTTGCCACGTCCTTTAGCTTCAAGGGCTCCCTGAGGGATGCCGCGATCTGGTTCACGAACACGGACCTGCTCTTCAGTATGTCCGTTACTATGTCCTTCAGGCAACGCCTCTCGGGTCTTGTCATGTCGGTCGGAGAGGAAAGATATCCGCCCAGTTTGGTCAGTATTCTTTTTGCCGGTATATTGTCCATGGAACTGTTCTTAGGGTTGAAATTTTTGTTTTTTTCCAATTACAAATTACGACTTTTTGAACAGTTTTCCTATTTGAAAACCTCCCGGAACACCAATAAAAACAATACTTTAACAAATCATCTGCCCAATTTTCGGGGGATGGCTAATTAATTTAATAGTGTACCGTATCATGGTTTTTCTTTAAAAGTACAAAATTAAATTTAATACGTCATAATAAAGTTAACTTAACAGTAGGAATTAAATCAGCAAAATGTCAAATAAGAAAAGAAGTTACACAACTGTCTATAAACGTTATGCTGTGAAGTTGTCAGAAGAAAAGGGTAATGTAGTCAAAGCTGTAAGAGAACTGGGTATTGGAGCTCAGTTGATCCATTGTTGGCAAAAAGAACAAGAAGGTTTTAAACACAACAGTTTTCCAGGTCATGGAAAAAGCGAAGCTTACAGATGAAGGTCGTGATTTCTGACGTTTAAAGAAAGAGTTACGCGATGCAAAGACGGAAGCTGAGATCTTAAAAAAGGCGATCGGCATCTTCTCCGCCAACGACAGCAAAAATTTGGGTTTATGAAACAAGACAAATTGAAATACCCTGTTGAGATGATGTCAAAAGCACTTGATGTGAGTAAAAGTGGCTGCTATAACTGGCTAAAATCCGGCCCGTCTGATCGATGGCTAGAGAATCGAAAAATCATTGAACTGAATAGAAGATATTTTCGAACAATGCCATGAAAGTTATGGTTCACCAAGAATGGACGTAGAACTAGAAAAGCATGGGTATAAGGTCTCCAGACCCCGCACTGCTAGAATGATGAAAGCTTTAGGTGTAGTCGCTAGAAGAAGGAGAAAGTTCAAGAACACAACGAACTCTAATCATAACTATCCGATATCACCAAATCTGTTGAATCAAGACTTTTCTGTAAAAAGAAGAAATCAAGTTTGGGTCTCGGATATCACTTACATTGAAACTACCAAGGGTTGGGTTTACTTAACAGTAGTCATTGATTAATTTGATCGAAAAGTAATTGGGTGGTCTCTGAGCGAAGATTTAACGGCTGAGAATACGATCATCAAAGCTTGGTATGCCGCTTTTAAAAATAGCCCATTAAAAAAAAGTTGATCCTTCACTCTGATTGAGGTTCCCAATATGCCAGTATCGCTTTCGGAAACATTCTTCAAAGCTATAATAAACGTGTAAGTATGTCAAGAAAGGGAAATTGTTGGGACAATGCAGTAGCTGAATCATTCTTTAAATGCCTAAAAACAGAATGGGCATACAAAAATCACTACAATGTGTACTCTGAAGCTGAAATATCCATTTTCAAGGGGATAGAAACTTGGTATAATAGAAATATAAGGCACTCAGCTTTAAATCACATAACCATTAATGAACTTGAATTAGAAATGAATAACCAAAAACTAGCCGCATGATCTTAACCAAGTGTCCACTTTTTTGTTGCAAGTCCATATTTACCTTTCAGCGTTAATATTGTACAGATTATAGATAATTGATTCTAGTATTATCAAAATACACTTAACTTTTTGGGGTAATATCCCCCCCTTTATTGTTATACAATTGTGTAATTATTAACTTCTTTTTGATTGAAATGAAGATATTAGAGTTTATACGTAAGATATTATTTTGGACGGTCGATTTTTTAAAAGGAGGCAAAATCAGAAAACATTACAATGATATTCAACTTATCAATGAAGATCATTCTTCTTCCGAATCAAAATTAAGAAGGGAAAAACATCTTCAGAATATCTTGGATCATGCAATTACCACTGTACCATTCTATAAAAAACAAAAAAGAAGTATTTCGCTTGCTGATTTCCCGGTTGTTGATAAGGCTTTTGTACGCGAAAGTTTTGAAAAATTCAAAAGCCAGGATTATTTAAACAAGAACAATCATAAGGTCACAACAAGTGGTTCTACAGGTAATCCATTTCATATTTTTCATGATAAAAACAAAAGGGATAGAAATACAGCAGACACCATCTACTTTTCCAAGAACGCAGGTTATGATATTGGTTCTAGGTTATATTATCTTAGATTATGGGACAAACAATATGGAAAAAGTAATTTGCTCTCATGGGTTCAGAATGTTTCCATGCATTCTGTTGATAAACTTAAAGAAAAAGATATTTCAAAATTGGTTTACCAGTTAGAAAATGGGAGTTCAACAAAAAATATATTGGCATATGTAAGTGCCTTACATTCTATTTGTAAATATCTTGATAATAAAAAAGCAAAACCCTTAAATTGTAAAATTAATTCGGTAATTGGCATTGCGGAAGGTATGAATGACTATGTAAAAAACCGAATTATGAAATACTTTAATGTTGAGATGATTTCAAGATATTCTAATAGCGAGAATGGAATCATTGCTCAACAAAATGTAGGGAGCAATTATTTTGAAATTAATTGGGCAAGTTATATCGTAGAAATTCTAGATTTAAATCGGGATATTCCTGTTAAGCGAGGAGAATCAGGAAGAATCGTCATAACCGACCTATTCAATTACAGCATGCCTTTAATACGATATGATACTGGAGATGTAGGTAAACTTAATTTTAATCTTGACCACATGGACAAACCTTTGGTCTTTACGAAAATTGAAGGTAGGAAGATGGATATGTTCACCAATACAAACGGGGAATTTATATCTTCTCATATTATCCACCATATTTTACAGTACAATGAAATCGACCAATTTCAATTTATTGAGGAAGAAAACAAGGAATACATAATTAAATTGAAAGTTTCCGAGGATTTTGACTATGACAATGAGATCGGCCTAATAAAGCAATACAAAGAGTACTTCGGGGACGATGCAAAAATTCGCATCGAATATGTAAATGATATCCCATTACTTTTATCAGGCAAAAGAAAGTTGGTCATTAATAATGCAATCAATAGACTTAGTAATAAAGATTTAACCAAAACTATGAATGAGTCTATCCAAAAAGCAGAATGACTTTATATGCTACTCCCCATCTGTAAGATAGTTAAAAGATATTTATTATTGAGCATCCCCCAATGTTTATGAAAAGGAAATCATTAAGGATATTTGCCTACCAATGGACTTTACAGGCAGACCAATGAAAGGTTATATTTTCATCACACCGAAAGGATTTGATATGGAAAAGGACTTGGAATATTGGGTTGATAAAGCGTTGGACTTCAACAGAACAGCGGGATAAGCACTACCTACAATCGAGTAGACGGGTCCGCCCCTAAGTAGGAACGGACTGCGCCTCTCACACCACTCCCGAATTCTCGGGATACGGGTCTCGTATACGGCGGTTCGTAAATCATCAAACCAAAGCTCTTTTCACCCTTGGCACTATCCTC
>CAJQMW010000511.1 GCA_905479535.1 uncultured Maribacter sp.
TGAACCTGAAGATTATTGTCGTTGATAATTTTTCCCTCTATTAACTGGTACCGTAAACCCTTCTCGGACTTTGCAAATTCTTCACTAGCCTCTTCCTCAGTCAGTTCTTTTTCACCGGTCCTTTGAATCCACTTCTTCAAAAATTCTCCAGGCAGTTCAAATTTTACGTTATCAATAAAATATTCGGTTACATCGTTTATGAGCTTTTGGTCGGACTGTTGCTCAAACTGCTTCTCGGAATCTTCTTTAATACGTTCTCTAAGCTCTTTTTCAGATGTAATGGCATCCTTTCCAAAAAGTTTATCGAACAATTCTTGGTTTAGTTCTGCAGGTTGCCTTTCATTTATCTCCGAGATAGTAAATGAAACTTCTATGCTCAACTTTTCTGTTTTTTCTCTGGAAACTCCAAGGATACTAGAAAGTAAATGATCCTCTTTTAAAAGGCCTTTGGTTTTTAAAGTAACCGTATCACCCACCTTTTTACCTAGGAGGGATTCAATGGCTTTTTTGCTTTTTAGCTTATCCATCTCCAGAAGCGCTTGGTTTTCTATACCCTCGGCTTCATTTACGAACTTTCCTGAAACTTCATCGGTTTTCCCCACGGTATCCTTGTTTATCAGTTTACCATATTGCTTTTGAATACGTTCTATTTGCTCCGAAACCATTTTTTTGTCCGCTATTATCTTATAATGCGTAATGGCCTTTTTAGTTTTTAGAGGGACTTCAAATTGAGGTGCCAACCCAAGCTCAAACTCAAATGCCAACTCCTCTTTGTCCCAATCAAAATTATCCTGTTGTTTTGGTAAAGGGTTTCCGAGTACATCTAATTTTTCTTCCGTTAGATATTTGTTCAAATTATCCTGTAATAATTTGTTGACCTCGTCTACCAATACCGCTTTTCCATATTGTTTTTTGATAAGTCCCATTGGAACCTGTCCTTTTCTAAAACCTGGAATATTTGCCTGTTTTTTGTAGTCCTTTAAAATAGTATCTACCTTATCTTGGTAGTCATCTTTGGTGATGGCAACTTTAACAACGGCGTTTAAATTATCTATCTGCTCCTTTGTAATGTTCATTATCTCTACGTATCTAAATCTTTTAATATAAAATGGGAGGCAAAATTACTATAAATTAGCATGTCTACCAAGTTTTTAAACCCTTGTAATTCAAATATTAACTAGTATTTATTTGTCTTCCTTCAACAGGGAAAAAAGGATGGACTGTAAAAATGAAAGCAATAGGCTAAATAGTAAAGCCCACCAGATTCCCTCAACATTAAATCCCAAAATTAGCTGGTCCGCCAATAATATGATGACTGCATTAATGATTAACAAGAACAAGCCGAAAGTTAAAATGGTTACGGGTAGCGTAAGTATGACTAAAATAGGTTTTACCAAAAAATTGAGTAAGCTGAGTACTATGGCCACAATAATAGCGGTGAGATAGGAATCTACGGAAACGTGCGGGAGAACATTTGCCAGAAGAATTACCGCTAAGGCACTTAAAAGAATTCTAAGGATAAGTTTCATAGTTTTATTGGTTTGGATAAATAAAAAAGGGCGTCCCTGAAGACACCCTTAAACTTAATAAATTAATTCGTTAGTTAATATAAAGACCCGTAAAATCCAATGGATTTACTCCAGGAAGATTGGAACCGTATTTGTCATTGATCGCCTCTACAAAAAGATTGGCCAGTAAAGCATATCCCCTTGGCGAAGGATGCACCCCATCCAAAGAGAAACCACCACCTGTACCGTACGTTGCAGTAACGTTACTTCCATCGGCAAGTGGAAATCCGTCAGTGGCGAAAACACTAAGAAAAGCATTGGCGTCTACAAGTGCCAAATCGTATTCCGTTGCTAAAGCTTCAATTGTTTGGTTAAAGGTTATGGTGGTAACATTTATCAATTCCTGCTCTTCAGGAGTCAAGACCCATTTATCCGCTAAAGGAATAGCTACTCCGTTAATAGATGTAGGATTGTTAGGGTCTGCCAGACTCCCAATAAAAGTTCTAGCGGTAAGAATTAGCAAATCTTCTGGTGTAGCTTGTCTCATATTGATCAAGGCCGGATTAAAAGATGTTAAATCAGTAAGATCCTCATCAATAATAACGACTGCATTACCTTCGCCAGCAGTGAAAGAAATTGTGCGTTGCTCAAGTTCATCTGCTGAAATTGCTCCTCCTGCCTGTAACTGCGCCAGTCCGGCATTATATGCGGCATAGGCACCGTTTAAAAGAGTCGCTGTGGCTTCATCTAACGGTACAGGGTTGTAGGGCACGGTTGTAAAATAGGGTATAGTGGTCACATCGGGCAGGTTTGCAATAGCTCCATCGGCACCAGTGCTTTTTAGGGCTTGCAACATTCCGTTTATCGCACCTGCAAAAACCTGAGGGTTCGTCATATCGTTCCTTTGGTACGTTCTTGGGTCTAGATTGTCAATTTGATAGGTATCGGAAGCTCCATTTGTAGCATAAAGCAAGATGTCGTTGTTCCCAACCCAAAACGTAAAGAATGTTGGGTTCTGTGCCACGGCATCCCCTATTACCGAAGCTGTTTCGGATGATGCAAAACGAACGTAATATGGATTTGCCAAGCCTAATTGTAAAGCTTGTAAGCTGCCATACCCTTCAGCTGCCAGTTCATAGCTCTTAGCACCTGGGACACCCATATTATTAAAAGGTCCGGAAAGAACGTTGGATACTTCCGTGGTACCAGTACCACTAACAGGAACCGGATTTGGCGAACCAGAAGCAAAGGAAAGTATTAATCTATTTCCGAAACCGTCCAATGGAGAACCACCTAGGGTCAAACCACCTAGATTGTCCGCCATAAAAGGTATGCTAAAATCACCACCACCTGCCAAGGCAAAATTAGATGCCAACATATTGGGGAAAGAGGCCGTTTGGCCATCAATAAAAAGAGCTGAATCCGAATAACCGGCAGTCAAGGAGTTTCCTACGGATACGTAATTACTAAAATTGGCCGATCCGCTAGTATAGTTCACCGGTTCCGGTTGTTCGGGTGTTACAGGGG
>CAJQMW010000512.1 GCA_905479535.1 uncultured Maribacter sp.
CCGCCTATTCGGAAACAATCGCTGGGTTTGGTGGAAAACAAACGATTAACATACCCGCAGGACTGGAATCTACCACGACCCATAAATCACAAATGGAAGCACTTGCTGCAAAACCGGGAAAAGTTGTCCGAAAAGATGGAAATCCAGAAGTAGCCTTCAAAAATGCAACAACAATTTTGGAAAGAAGTTACTCGGCGCCTTTTCTTGCTCATAATAACATGGAGCCCTTGAATGCTTTTGCCCATGTAGCAGGCGATAAGGCGAAAATTGCAGCACCAATACAGATTCCGTCTTTGATCATCCCTACAATTGCTAGTAGTCTGGGAATACCGAAAGAGAATATTGAGATGGGCCTTCCAAGAATGGGCGGTGGTTTTGGCCGCAAGGCCTATGCCCACTTTGTAGTGGAAGCGGCCCTGATTTCACAAAAAGTCAATGCACCTATCAAGTTAGTATATAGCCGTGAAGACGATATGACCAATGGTATTTATCGCCCAACGTATCACGCAACCTATCGCGCGGCTTTTGATGAAAACAATAATTTAACGGCATTACATGTGAAGGCTGGCGGAGTGCCGGAGAGTCCATTGTTCGCCAATCGTTTTCCGGCAGGGGCCATTGATAATTATATGGCAGAAGAGTGGACCATTGATTCCAACATTTCCATAGGTGCCTTTAGAGCTCCACGATCTAATTTTATGGCCGGTGCCGAACAAGCGTTCTTGGATGAAGTTGCTGAAACCATGGGCAAGGACGCCATTCAATTTCGCTTGGACCTGCTAAAACGCGCCAAGGAAAATCCTGTAGGCGAACGGAATGATTATGATGCTGATAGGTACGCCGGAGTCCTGGAATTGGTTCGTGAAAAATCGGCTTGGAAAGAAAATGATACAACAAAACATCGAGGAGTATCGGCCTATTTTTGCCATAACTCCTATGCGGCGCATGTACTGGATTTAAAGATGGAGAACGGTAAACCCGTAGTTGAAAAAGTAGTTTGTGCCATTGATTGTGGAGTGGTGGTAAATCCCGATGCAGCAACAAACATGGCAGAGGGGGCCATTACAGATGGTATTGGTAACGCCTTTTATGGGGAATTGACCTTTCAGGATGGGGTGCCACAGAAAAACAATTTCCACCAATATCAAATGATTCGCATGAACGAAGCGCCAAAGGAAATCGACGTACATTTTGTACAGAATGAAATAGACCCCACAGGTATGGGAGAACCGCCATTTCCCCCTGTTTTTGGAGCGGTGGCCAATGCTTTGTACAAAGCAACGGGCCAAAGGCATTATGAACAACCTTTTGTTACTGGAAATCAAATAGTAGGATAACCGATTATACCTAACTTAACGGTTGGCCTTTAATAAACAGCTATATAAAAACGTTCATTTATTGCCGGATTCATTTTTTGAAAGATGGTCTTAAGAATTGAACCTATTTAAGCACTCCACTGAATTTCTGATAGGGTTCCAAAAACTAGCGTTTTTTTGAAACCGTTATCTCTGAGGAAAATTTGTGCAATCCATGGCTATATCTAAAATCAAAATTTTGTACGTTTTGCTTTTTGAAATTCAATTTTACAATATTTGAGATTTAGAAGACAGTATCAATCTATCCCTTTAGCATTGCCCCCTTATGGTACGTCCTTCCGATATCAAGTCAGTCAAAACAATCAAATAAGTTGTTGCGTCGAACTTTTCGATTAAAGTGTATAGTCTTGAAGAATTATCGTTAGTGAATTAAGCAAACTTTTCTCTTACTTTTTAGTTGCAAATCAAGGACATTTAGTAATTTCATAGGTATGACACAGAACGATAGGCGATATGTCGGACTCTTTATTCGTGATAAAAAATCGCTTTGGAATACGTTGAAACAACTTGTTACTACTGATAATACAATACGATGGATCTATATTACAGATGAGCACCCTCCAAATCAGTTAGGTGCCATATTAAAAAGAAATACTATTTCTTTAAAAAAAGGTCAGATTATACCTTCTTCGGAATTCAACCTAAGGGAGCAAGTGGTAAGAGCAAGGCCCGTTATCGAAGTACTTGAAGAAAAAGTTGGTAGTACAAGTACTGAGCAGATTATATTCGTTGAAATGACATGGGCCGTTCGGACTCCCTCGGGTGATATTTATCTTAGAGAAATGCAGGGGGAATTGCAACAGTTTTTAGCACGGAATCCAAAACTTACTTTGATATGTATTTACAATGAATCAATTCTGTTGGACGATCAATTGCTTTTGGGTTTGATGTCGCATCCGACTATTTATTCGTCTGGTGAGGTCAAGGACAATCCATATTTTCTTCCTGCACAAATACACCTCTATAATAGGCTAAGGGAACGTTTTGAATATTGGATGGGAAACATTGATGAGACACGAAAAGAGTTGAAGTCAACTAAGAAAACGCTCCCCATGCACCGTTCGAAAAGATATGCTCTGGAAAAGAGCATTCATACCCGAACAGCGAAGTCAGATGAGGGTAGATGGAAAATTAGATGTTTTGGTGAGCTGCGAATCCATCGTGAAAATGGAGATTTAGTTGATTGGAATACCAAAGCGGGAGCCACAAAGAAGCTGAAGGCAATTTTCGCCTATTTGTTGCTTAGAGGAGAGAAAGGAGCGACTGGCGAACAACTTGCAGATTTACTTTGGCCTGAGGCGGAAACTACCCAATCGGCCATGAACCGTCTTTATCATTCTATTCGGTATTTACGCCAAGTGTTGGAGGGTAAGAAAGGTTCAGGCAAAGATGAGTCTTTTGTGGTAAATCAAAGCTCCATGTATTACCTACAATTACCGTATGACAGTTGGATCGACCTGCCGATGTTTCGCGAGCTTTGTACAAAGGGCAAAATACATACACAGAATAACGAACTTGAACAGGCTAAGATTTGTTTCCAATCCGCTGAAAGATTGTATTCAGGTCTGCTTTTTCAAGATATTCCGCTAAAATATATTGAAAATAACGAGGATGATTGGTGCTGGAGTAAGCGCTATTGGTACAAAGATATGTATCTGAAACTCCTATATAGTTTAGCCTCCGTCCATAGGCAGATGGGCGATATATCATTAGCGATCTCTTATGCCGATCGCGCTTTGGGCGAG
>CAJQMW010000513.1 GCA_905479535.1 uncultured Maribacter sp.
ACCTATGCCTTCTTGTCGTTTGAACGTGATTACAAATCATACTTCCCCATAGCCGTAACGAGGATAAAATCTTCTGGCGACGAGGAAATCACTCAAGTACATGATATTAAAAAGGGAGACCGAATTCTGATAAGGAATGAAGAATTGATTCCCGTGGATGGAATCCTGCTCAAAGGAAATGCAAGGATAGACTATAGTTTTGTGACCGGTGAATCCGAAGCGCAGCATAAAAAGTCTGGGGATAAATTATTCGCGGGTGGAAAACAGGTAACCGGGGCCATAGAAATGGAAGCCTTAAGATCGGTATCACAAAGCTATTTGACACAGTTGTGGAGCAACTCGGTTTTCCAACAAAATAAATCAAGTAAATTTCAAACACTCACGGATAGTATCGGTAAGCGATTTACAGTGGCCGTTCTAACCATAGCATTTATAGCAACAGGTTTTTGGCTGTACCTTGACCCGGGCAAGGCCCTCAATGTATTTACCGCGGTATTGATAATTGCCTGTCCCTGTGCCATTGCGCTGGCCTCCCCTTTTACCCTGGGCAACATGCTTCGCATTTTTGGCAAAAGGAAATTCTACCTAAAGGATGTGCAAACTATTGAGCGTTTGGCACAAATAGATACGGCGATTTTTGATAAGACCGGAACCATTACCACTTCCAAAAAAAGTACGGCCACCTATGAAGGCATGCCATTAACGCTAGCGGAAGAATCCCTGTTAAAAAATACGCTACGTTCATCCAATCATCCACTGAGTAGAATTCTTTACAAAATGCTTGCAGAACAGAACATTAGTACCCTGGACGAGTACGAAGAACATTTAGGACGGGGATTGGAAGGAAGCATTGGCCAAGAACATATAAAAATAGGTTCGGCGGATTTTGTTGGAAGAAAACAGGCAGGTGATATTCTGAGTACTTCCGTGCACATCAGTAGTAATAATAGGTATAAGGGAAGGTATATTTTTCATAACCAGTACCGTGATGGGGTTCCCAATATTTTCAAGAACATGTCCAGTACCATGGACGTAGCGGTACTCTCCGGGGATAATGATAGTGAGAAGGAGTATCTACAACAAATAGTACCCAAACTCACTCCTCTTTTTTTTAATCAAAAGCCGAATGACAAGCTCCAATTTATAAAGTCACTTCAGGACCAAGGTAAAAAAATTTTAATGGTAGGTGACGGTCTAAACGATGCCGGTGCTTTGGCACAGGCGGAAGTAGGCATATCCATATCCGAAAACATCAATGTGTTTTCTCCAGCTTGTGACGGCATTTTGGATGCATCAAAGTTCCAGCAGCTGTATCAGTATATACTAGCATCAAAAAAGGCGATTAACATCATAAAACTGAGTTTTATTCTGTCGCTCTTATATAATGTTATCGGTCTTTATTTTGCCGTGACAGGGCAACTGGAACCCGTAATAGCCGCCATTCTAATGCCCTTAAGTTCTATTAGCGTCGTTGGCTTCACCACCTTGATGACGAACCTGTTGGGAAGAAAACTAAAATAATTTAAAACCTGATAAATGTCATATTTATTAAAAGTACATCACCTTAGTTTTACCCCATATTTCAGGTAGTCATGAGTGTAATTTATGTGTTATTGGCCATAAGTATTATTGTAGCGGTCCTCTTCTTCGCGGCCTTTATAATAGCCGTTAAAAACGGACAATACGATGATTCCTATACACCCTCCGTACGAATGCTTTTTGAGGATGAACTTGTGAAAACAAAAACATCCGATCAAAAACCCAATTTGAATAAATCAACCGAAAAAATATCGAATTAATTATGGAAGCTCAGCAGTTTTATTACGATAATAAAATCGTTAAAAAGTTCATTTATGCCACTATACTATGGGGAATAGTAGGTATGTCCGTCGGCCTTTTATTGGCTTTTATGTTCATGTTCCCCAACCTTACAGATGGTATTTCGTGGCTAAGTTTTGGTCGTTTGCGACCATTGCATACCAATGCCGTCATTTTTGCCTTTGTAGGTAATGCGATTTTTGCCGGGGTCTACTACTCCACCCAAAGACTTCTAAAAGTAAGAATGTTCAGCGATTTCCTGAGTAACTTTAATTTTTGGGGTTGGCAATTGATCATTGTTGCCGCGGCCATTACCCTGCCTTTAGGCTATACTACTTCTAAGGAATATGCAGAGTTGGAATGGCCAATAGATATTGCCATTGCACTCGTTTGGGTGGCCTTTGGTGTGAACCTCATCGGCACTATGATAAAAAGAAGGCAGCGCCACTTATATGTTGCCATTTGGTTTTATCTGGCCACGTTCGTAACGGTTGCGGTCTTACATATTTTCAACAGTCTGGAACTACCGGTCCGTGCCCTTAAAAGCTACTCCGTCTATGCAGGGGTCCAAGATGCATTGGTACAGTGGTGGTACGGGCATAATGCCGTGGCGTTCTTTTTAACGACTCCTTTCTTAGGGCTTATGTATTATTTTGTGCCAAAAGCGGCTAACAGGCCGGTATACTCCTATAGATTGTCCATAGTCCACTTTTGGTCTTTAATATTTATCTATATCTGGGCTGGACCGCACCACTTACTGTATTCTTCCCTTCCGGATTGGGCCCAGAATTTAGGCGTGGCATTCTCCGTAATGCTAATTGCCCCGTCTTGGGGAGGTATGATCAATGGACTCTTGACATTACGTGGGGCATGGGACAAGGTTCGTACAGACCCGACCCTGAAATTCATGGTCGTGGCCATCACAGGTTACGGAATGGCAACTTTTGAAGGCCCTATGTTATCCCTTAAAAATGTAAATGCCATCGCACATTTTAGTGATTGGATCATTGCTCACGTACACGTGGGAGCATTGGCGTGGAACGGCTTTCTAACCTTTGGTATGATCTATTGGTTGGTGCCTAAAATGTTCAAAACCAGGTTAGCATCTGTCGGAATGGCAAACTTCCACTTTTGGATAGGTACACTGGGTATCATTTTGTATGCCCTTCCCATGTACGTTGCAGGGTTTACACAGGCCTTAATGTGGAAAGACTTTAACCCGGACGGTACCTTGGTCTATGGTAATTTTTTGGAGACCGTAAATGAAATTATGCCTATGTACTGGATGCGGGCTATAGGTGGCAGCATGTATATTGTTGGCGCATTGGTCATGGTGTATAACATCGTTATCACCATTAAATCCGGAAAGACCGTAGAAGATGAGTTGGCGGAAGCCGCACCTTTAACTAGGGTCTCGAAAAAGAGAACTGTTGGTGAAACATTTCACACATGGCTGGAGCGTAAGCCAATCCAACTAACGATATTGGCTACGGTAGCCATTCTTATTGGCGGCATCATACAGATAGTCCCTACGATTTTGGTAAAATCGAATATTCCCACTATTACAAGTGTTACCCCTTACACCCCTCTGGAACTAGAAGGAAGGGATTTGTACATCCGTGAAGGTTGTGTTGGGTGCCATTCCCAAATGGTACGCCCGTTCCGGAGCGAGGTGGAGCGGTATGGAGAATATGCAAAAGCAGGGGAATTTGTTTACGACCACCCGTTCCTCTGGGGCAGTAAACGGACGGGGCCGGATTTACTTAGGGTTGGAGGGAAATATACGGACAGTTGGCACCTGAACCATATGTACGACCCTCAAACTACTTCTTCCGGATCCATTATGCCCTCCTACTCTTGGTTAATACGTGACGAGCATGATAGAAGCGGGACCGAAGACAAGATGGAGGCCATGATGGCATTAGGAGTGCCCTATACGGAGGAGGATATAGCCAATGCACAAAATAACATGAACGAACAAGCCGCTCAAATAGAAAAGAACCTATACTCCGATCCCGACTTTGCAAAAACCTACGAAGCGGATAAAGCTTATGCTGCTGAAAGCGGAGAGGAATTCATAGAGATGCGAAATCGCGAGATTGTGGCAATGATTGCCTATCTCCAAAGATTGGGAACGGATATTAAAATAAAAGAAACGGACGAGCTAATCTCAGAAAACAAATAAGTCATGCTAAAATTCGTAAAAGGTTATATGGAAAGTATAGATGGTGTAGCCACCTACCCTATGCTGTCACTATTAATTTTCTTCATATTCTTTGTAATTCTCTTTGGATGGGTATTTACCGCATCAAAAGCTTACATCAAGGAAGTGAGTGAAATCCCATTAGAAAATAACAACCAACAAAATATAGAGTTATGAAAAATATGTCTCCTTGGTGGATCAGGATTCCACTTATCTTCTTTATCATTTTTGGGTTAATGGAGTACTTTATAGACTCCGGAGAGCAACCCGCTTTTATCGCTTATCCCATGGCGGCTTTATTTCTCGGCTTTATTCTCCTTTTATTGATAGGGATAGAACTTATACTCACTTCTATAGAAAATGTGATGTTCCATACCTTATCGGAAGAAGCTAAGGAAAAATACCTAGCCTCCACTTCCAAGAATTGGGAATGGTCTTGGGGCAAAAGAATGTACAAAAAGCTTCTTGGGTCAAAACCTATTGAGGAAGAGGGGGAGATTATTCTGGACCATAATTATGATGGCATTAAAGAATTGGATAACAAACTTCCGCCATGGTGGGTATATATGTTCTATGCCACAATCGTATTTGGAGTAATTTATCTGGCCCGTTTTCATGTATTTGGAGACTATGACCAAGACACCGAATACCTCACTGAAATTACCTTGGCCGAAGCGGAAATTGCCGAGTATAAAAAGAATGCCAAGGACTTGGTAGATGTGAATACCGTAGAACTATTGACCGATGCCACGGATATTTCCGCGGGTAAAAAGATATACGAGACGAATTGTGTGGCTTGCCACATGCCCGATGGCGGTGGTGGAATAGGCCCTAATCTGACGGATAGGAACTGGATTCTAGGTGGTGGCATTAAAATCATTTTCAATGCGATTTCGGAAGGTGGTAGGGACGGTAAAGGCATGGTGGCCTGGAAGCAAAGCCTAAAACCTGCCGAGATGGCACAGGTCGCCAGCTATGTACTCACCTTTCAGGGGACCACTGCGGCCAATCCAAAAGCGGCCGAGGGCGATATTTGGATAGACCCCCATATGGATGTTGATGCTGCGGAAGTAGACGCTGTTCGTATTGGTATAGAAGTGGACACATTAGAATTCAAGAGAACCATTGACGAAGATGGTAAAACCATAGAATAATATAACTATTTGATTTTTTGAAGTAAGAGAGCGAGGTAAGGAGAATGGCACAGGAACAGGAAAACTTCAGGGATTCAATTGGCACCATTGATGAGGAGGGCAAAAGATCTTGGATATTTCCAAAAAAGCCTAGTGGACGCTATTATGAATACAGGAAATATGTGAGCTATTTCCTATTGGCGTTTTTGTTTGCCGCCCCTTTCGTTAAGATTAACGGCAATCAATTTTTGATGTTCAATGTACTGGAAAGGCGTTTCAATATTTTTGGATTTCCATTTTGGCCCCAAGATTTTCATTTGTTCGTCATCTCCATGATTATTGGGGTTATTTTCATTGCTTTGTTCACCGTGGCTTTTGGCCGTATTTTCTGCGGATGGTTGTGTCCGCAGACCATTTTCATGGAAATGGTCTTTAGGAGAATTGAGTATTGGATAGATGGGGACCGCGGGGCTCAGATTAAGTTGGATAGGCAACCATGGAATGCGGTAAAAATTAGAAAGCGGATAATTAAGTGGGGCATCTTTTTTATCATCTCCTTTCTCATTGCCAATGTTTTTCTGGCCTATTTAATTGGAAGCGATAAACTCATCGCTTACATAACAGATGGGCCCCAACAACACCTGAGCACCTTAATATCACTTTTGATATTCACCGCCGTGTTCTATTTTGTTTTCGCTTGGTTCAGGGAACAAGTTTGTATTATAGCATGCCCTTACGGAAGGATGCAAGGGGTACTACTGGACAACAAATCTATCGTGGTAGCTTATGACCATAAACGAGGGGAGGCGGAAAAAGGTAGGAAAAAATGGCGTAAAAATGAAGATAGAGAGGCATTGGGTTATGGTGATTGTATTGATTGTTTTCAATGCGTTAATGTGTGCCCAACAGGAATAGATATTCGAAACGGCACACAACTAGAGTGTGTGAACTGTACCGCATGCATTGATGAGTGTGACACCATTATGGAAAAGGTAAATCTTCCAAAGGGATTGATCAGGTATGCCAGTGAAGATGAGATAACAAAAAAGGAGAAATTTAGGTTTACCCCTCGCCTAAAAGGTTATACTGCGGTTTTGGCCATATTAACCGGGTTTCTAGTGGGTATGCTATTCCTTAGGAATGATTTGGAAGCGAATATCTTAAGACTTCCAGGCCAGTTGTACGAGCATAAGGAAG
>CAJQMW010000514.1 GCA_905479535.1 uncultured Maribacter sp.
CATTGGCGCTGCCAAAACTATTCTGGAATTCCGTATCCGTAAAGGTGTAGCTTAAGGTAATCGGTAAAATATAGTTTTTGGCATTTGGTAATAAATTGTAATTGAGTAACAATTCCAAGCCCTGAACGTTAACTTCACCAGCATTGAACTGATCCAAAGTTCCCGTACCTCCGGTAGCGGCAAGATCACTTCCCAATAAATTGCTATAATCGTTATAAAAGCCTACGAGCTCACCAGTGAATCCAGCATATGAAAAACGCGTCCCCAATTCGTAATTCACACTTTCCTCGGGTTTTTCACCAACTTGGTTACTTGGTGGTGAAAACCCCTTATGTATTCCTCCAAATAAAGAGATGTTCTGAAAATTATAATTGAATCCAATTCCTGGGATAAGGACATTCACCTTATTCTCACGCTCAGAAAGATCGGTGCCTAATCGTTCTACGTCTGCGGTGCCATAATCTACTCTGCCTAAACTTATGTTCTCATACCTTAACCCCGGTGTTAGCGTCAGGTTTTTATATTTAAGTTTATACAAGGCGTAGCTAGAAAATGCACGGGCATCGCTGATTCTATTTGCATTGGTTCCAGGAATCCCGGCATCTGTAAGTACCATAGTCCCGTTGGATATTCCATAATCATCGACCCATTGAAAGCGATCTTCTTCGTCAAAATGGTAACGAAGTCCCACTTCGATATCGTGAAAAGTATTATCGCCTACCCAATGATAATCTAATTTAGTTTGGATGCCGGTGGACAGGTAATTTCTATTGTTAGCCTTTACCCCAAGAAGGTCGTTGGAATCGGTATCCATGTTACCGCTCACGATATTGTAATATGCGTCCAAAGTACTTGAATCCTCAAGTACATTGGAAATACTCTCGCGTTCACCATCAACCGTTACATAATCCAGTTTGTACCAATTTCTGCTTAGGTCATTGAGGTAAACAACCGTGGTAATTCTAAAATAATCACTGAACTTTAACGTATGGGTGCCCATGAACTGTACATGTTCCACATCCATGCGGTCTTGTTGTGATCCCGCATATCTTCGGAATGGTGTTGACTCAAAGTCCGTTTGTGTTAAGCCTAAGTAAGTTTCATTGGAAATTTCATCCGAATACTGAAATTTAACTTCAAATTCTTGGCCAATCTTTGCTTCTGGGTTGGTCCTAACTTTAAATTTAGCGACCAAATCATTTTTATCAAAACCTGTATCTGCACCATTGTCCAGTTCTTTGAAACCATTGGAATTATAATTCAAGTATTCCACGGAATACCCAAAATTCTTATTACTATCACCCAACTGCGTATGAATACGTCCACTTTGAAAACTACCATAGCTAGAATTTAAAAAGATGCCGAAATCATCCGGGACTTCTGTGGAAATCATATTTATAGCACCTCCTGTAGTGTAGGGGCCATATTGAACTTGACTACTTCCCTTAAGAATTTCCACAGATTGCATTCTGGCTATTGTTGGAAAATAATAGGCAGAAGGAGCACTGTAGGGAGCAGGCGCAATAAGGACACCGTCCTCCATAAGCGTAATCTTGGAACTCCTTTCGGGAGAGGTGCCCCGTAAACTTATATTAGGCCTAAGACCAAAGCCATCTTCTTCGTAGACATTGACACCGGGGACGCTTCTAAGGGTTCTGTTGATGTCCGTGTAATTAAATTTTTTTATCTCCTCCGGTGAAATGAAATAGGCGGACCCCGTCCTGTTTTTAGCTTCAAACTTGCTCCCTAAAATTGATTTGGCCGATATGATCACTTCATTTAGCCTTATGGAATCGATTGAAGATACTGGTTGTTGTTGTGCGGAAAGTCCCAATGAGATGAGAAATATGAGAATAGTAAATCGAGTATTCATTTTATTTAGACTGATTAAAAATAGCAGTGCAAATGTAATAGTCGTTTCTCACTTGACAAAGCTTATTTAGAATAAATAAAAATAAAAAACCTTTACCTTTTTGTTCTCAGGACTTTACGTTAAAACTTTAACCTTTTGGGAATTAGGAGTTGTCGAAAGCCCAAATACAATCCGAACAAAAAAATCACTACATTTGCACGCAATTAAATCCTTAATTGCCATGAAAGCACACCTTAATAAAATTCTTGGAGAAGGTCTCACATACGATGACGTACTCTTAGTTCCTGCCTACTCAGATGTGCTTCCACGAGAAGTGAATATCCAAACGAAATTTACGAGAAACATAACCATTAACGTTCCGATCGTTTCCGCTGCAATGGATACGGTTACCGAGTCTAAAATGGCCATCGCAATTGCCCAGGAAGGCGGTATAGGCGTACTGCATAAAAACATGACCATTGAGCAACAAGCTATTAAGGTCAGAAAGGTAAAACGTGCAGAAAGTGGGATGATCCTAGACCCCGTTACCATGCCTTTGGATTCAAAGGTAAGTGATGCCAAGGCTAATATGAAAGAACATAGCATAGGTGGAATTCCGATAGTGGACAATTCCGGTAAGCTGATAGGTATCGTTACCAATAGGGATTTAAGGTTCGAAAAAAATAATGAGCGACCAATCGCCGAAGTCATGACTTCAGAAAATTTGGTGACGGCTGCCGAAGGCACTTCGCTTTCGGAGGCGGAGGATATTCTTCAAGAACATAAAATAGAAAAACTCCCGGTAGTGGATAAGGACAATAAGCTAGTTGGTCTCATAACCTTTAGGGATATTACAAAGCTTACCCAAAAGCCAATGGCCAACAAGGACCAATACGGGAGATTACGTGTGGCTGCGGCTTTAGGGGTAACCCCTGATGCTGTGGAAAGGGCCGAAGCTTTGGTCAACGCCGGTGTTGATGCCGTCGTTATAGATACGGCACATGGCCATACCAAAGGAGTGGTCATGGTTCTAAAGGAAGTCAAGAAAAAATTCCCCCAATTGGACGTTATTGTTGGCAATATTGCTACTGGCGA
>CAJQMW010000515.1 GCA_905479535.1 uncultured Maribacter sp.
TAAAGGAGCTTTTTTTATACCGAAAATGAATTTTAATTTCAATAAAAATGAACAGTAATGCTTCAGCTCAATATTAAAGATGAAATTTCTGCGTTGCAGGCCGTTGTTTTGGGAACCGCCAGAAGTAGTGGTCCTATTCCAAAAGTTGAAGAAGCGTACGATCCTAAGTCAGTGGAACACATTCTAGCAGGAACATATCCCAAGGAAAGTGATATGATAAGGGAAATGGATGCTTTCGCAGCAGTTTTTCATAAGTACGGTGTTAAGGTATTCAGGCCCGAAGTACTGGAGGATTGTAATCAGATTTTTTCGCGTGATATCGCATTTGTAATCGAGGATAAATTGATGATAGCCAATATTCTTCCCGATCGCGAAAAAGAGGTCGAAGCAATTCTACATGTGTTGGATAAGATAGATGATTCAAATATTCTACACCCACCTCACGAGGTACATGTAGAAGGAGGAGATGTGATGCCTTGGAACGATCATATTTTTGTAGGTACGTATACGGCAGAAGACTACCCGAACCACATTACCGCTAGGACGAATAGTGCTGCGGTTGAATATATTAAGAGTCAATTCCCAAATAAAAAAGTGAAGTCCTTTGAACTGCGAAAATCCACCAATGCCAAAGAAAACGCCTTGCATTTAGACTGTTGCTTTCAACCTCTGGGTAAGGGCAAGGCCATTATTCACAAGAACGGTTTTTTAGTGGAAGAGGAATATGAATGGTTGGTAAATTTTTTTGGAAAAGAAAACGTGTTTGAAATAACGGCTGATGAAATGTACCGGATGTTCAGTAACGTTTTTTCCATTTCACCAGAAGTCATAGTTTCCGAACAAAATTTTACGAGATTAAACGATTGGCTCAGAAAACAAGGTTTTACCGTGGAGGAAATACCATATGCTGAAATATCCAAGCAGGAAGGACTTTTACGCTGCAGTACTTTACCCTTAAAAAGGAAATAATGAATATGCAAATAACAAACACAATCTTAATGATTCGCCCGGTTGCCTTTCGTATGAACGAACAGACGGCGGTGAACAATTATTTTCAAGAGGATCTGGATCTCAAGAACCAAACCATAAATGAAAGGGCCCAAAAGGAGTTCGATGATTTTGTGAAGACCTTGCGATTAAGCGGAGTCAACATCATTGTGGTAGATGATAAAAAGGAAAACGATACTCCAGACTCCATTTTTCCTAATAACTGGGTCTCGTTCCATCAAAGCGGAACAGTTGTGGTGTACCCCATGTTCGCAGAGAATCGTAGGAAGGAACGCAGGGAGGATATTTTTGCTATTTTGGAAGAAGAAGGTTTTCTAATCAAAGATATCATTGACTATACTTCTGCGGAGGAGGAAGGAATTTTTCTTGAAGGTACGGGAAGTATTCTGAAGGATAGAGTAAATCAAAAAGCCTATTGTGCGCTTTCTGAAAGGGCACATGAAGAACTTTTTATAGAGTTTTGTGAGGATTTTGATTGTTTCCCGGTCATTTTCACGGCCAACCAATCTGTAAATGGTCAACGCTTACCTATTTACCATACCAATGTAATGATGGCCATGGCAGAGACCTTTGCCGTTATTTGTTTGGATACCATTGATGATAAAAAGGAACGTAAAAATGTAGTGGATCATTTAAAAAAAGAGGGTAAAGAAATCATCGCTATTACGGAAGAGCAAATGCATCATTTTGCTGGTAACATGCTTCAGGTAATCGGAACTAATGATAAGCGCTTTATGGTGATGAGTTCTGCAGCCTTAAATAGCCTTCGACCAAATCAAATCAACTCCATCGAAAAACACTGTGAGATTATTCATAGCTCTTTAGATACTATAGAAACCTGTGGTGGTGGAAGTGCACGATGTATGATGGCCGAGGTTTTCTTACCACGGGCTTAGTCACCATCATTATCCATATGATATCGAGGCGTTATGGGGAAATCCTGCAAAAGATTGCTTAACTTATAGAGGTTATTCCTTAAAAGGACCTATTTATGAAATGAGCATAAATAAGAATTTCAATACCAACCGAAATGATTAACTATGCGAATTCCATCTGACCTTTGACAAACAATAAAGATAAACAGATGAAAACAAGAATTGTTTTGTTTCTTATTCTTTCCTTAGTTGGCGTTCTCATTGCTTCTTCGGGCGGGCCTAGTACTTATGAGTATGACATAGCTAAATTGGAAGAAAATGAAAACCTAACCTCCGATCCAGCCTTTGATAAGATGATGGATGTGTTAACGCATCAGCGGTGTATGAACTGCCATCCAACTGATAATATACCCAAACAAGGAGACGATAGCCATCCACATTATTTTGATATGGCTAGAGGAGAGGAAAATATGGGATTTCAGGCTACCCAATGTACTACCTGTCATCAATCTGAAAATAATGAGTACTCTGGCGTGCCCGGTGCACCCCATTGGTCTTTGGCACCAGCTCCCATGGGCTGGCAAGGTTTGAATAGAATCGAAATTGCGGAGCGATTGTTAAGCAAAGAAACAAATGGAGGTAAAACCCATGAAGAATTGATAGCGCACATGACCCGGGACGAGCTAGTGCTCTGGGCATGGGAGCCCGGAGTTGATGCTGACGGAAAGGAGAGAACCCCTCCACCTGTATCAAAAGAAGAATTTGCAAAAGCGGTAAAAGATTGGTTCAAGGATGGTGCTATAATCCCATCAAAATAAATTAACAATATGACGAAGGTTTCATTAAAGGTGAACGGTAATTCCCAAACAATTGAGGTAGAGGACGAAAACACACCATTACTCTGGGTCATCAGGGATATGCTGGATTTAAAGGGAACTAAGTTCGGATGTGGTAAAGCGGCTTGTGGAGCTTGTACTTTACACGTGGACGGTGAAGCAATACGCTCGTGTTCTTATGCGATTAAATTTGCGGAGGGAAAGGAAATCACTACCATAGAGGGTTTGGGTACCAAAGAAGACCCGCACCCGGTACAGCAAGCTTGGATCGAAGAAATAGTACCACAATGTGGCTACTGTCAACCAGGTTTTATGATGGCCACCGCTGCGTTAATAACTGAAGTTCCGAACCCAACTGATGAGGATATCGACAAGAATATTATTAACGTTTGCAGGTGTGCTACCTACTATCGCATGCGAAAAGCCATTCATAGGGCCGCCGAATTGAGTAGGCAAAATGAAGCGCAGGGAATTCAAAATACATAAGTCATGGCAGGGAAGAAAAAAGTATCGCGGCGTAAATTCTTGGTCAGGGGTGGACTGGGGACCATAGGTGTTTTGGCCGTGGGAACCTATTTGTTCAGAAATCCGATTAGAAGGAAGATTGCAGGCGTTATCAATACCGTTGAAACTCCCTACCAGGGAAATACGGAAACACCAATTATTTGGTTTGAGATAACGAAGGAGAATAAGGTTGTTCTGCATAGTCCTAAAGTAGAAATGGGTCAAGGAACGTTTACCAGCCTGGCGCAAATGGCAGCGGATGAATTGGAAGTTTCAATGGAACAGATTAGTGTGGTTCATGCGGACTCCGCTTCCGGAAATATGGACCAATTTGCGACGGGGGGGAGTACTTCGGTTTCCGCACTATGG
>CAJQMW010000516.1 GCA_905479535.1 uncultured Maribacter sp.
TTACCTGGGGAGGTCTCCAAAGTTACGTGTAGCTATATGGAGAAGTCAGCAGAGGTCATAGTACTTACGAGAAACGAGCTATGGCAGTACCCTAGAGGTCTCACGAGTAAGTGGATACACCGGACTATGCTGACCCCCTCAAAAGCACGGCATTCGTAGATGTTATGGAACTGTCGTTCTGTCGGATGCTGACCCCCCTGCAATAAAAAGATAGCCGAATTTTAGGTCAAGATCGCTTTTTCGTAAGCGGTGGAGTCCATTTTTCCGGAGCAAGCTGACCCCCTTGGGGTCGGTCCTGCAGGATTCCGGAGCATGTTGACCCCTCTTTTGAACAACGGCCCCATTTTGTTCCGGGGCATGTTGACCCCCCTTCGGTTATCGGATTTTGGTTTTCTTGATGGTTTTTAACCGTCAAAAGATATTTCATGGCAGGAAAACCAAAACGTATGAGCCTAATAAAACAGATATTGAGGATGCACCGGCAGGGCATGGGATACAAGACCATTGCCAAGGCCCTTCAGGTGAGCAAGAACACGGTAAAGAGTTACGTGAACAAGGTTAAGGTCGGCCGTATCCCCATGGCCACGCTCCTTGCCCTGGAGGACCCGGAACTCGAAGCGGCCCTTTTCCCGGGCAACCCGGCCTATAGGGATCCGCGCCATGCCGTCCTGAAGACGCGACTGGACCATTATGCCAAGGAGCTGAAACGGACCGGTGTCAACCGTACGGTCCTATGGGAGGAGTACAGGGAGGCAAATCCCGGGGAGCATTACGGTTATAGCCAGTTCTGTACGATACTGCGCCAGCACCGCATCGCGGGCAAGCCGTCAATGGTACTGGAGCACCGTCCGGGCGACAGGCTCTACATAGATTTTGCGGGGAAGCCCTTGTCCTATGTCGACAGGGAAACGGGGGAGCAGATAGATGTCCAGGTCTTCGTGGCCTGCCTACCGTATTCGGACTTCGGCTTCGCGATGGCGGTCCCGAGCCAGAAATCCGACGATTTTATACATGCCCTGCAATGCTGCCTGAAGAATATGGGCGGGGTCCCCCTGACCCTTGTCCCCGACAACCTGAAGTCCGCCGTTACCAAGGCCAGCAGGTACGAGCCCGACATCAACAGGGTGATGGAGGACCTTGCCAACCACTACGGTACCACCGTTACCCCGGCAAGGGTGCGCAGACCGAAGGACAAGGCGCTCGTGGAGAACCACGTAAAACTGGTCTATAGCCGCGTATACGCCAAACTGAGGAACCGGCAGTTCTTCGACCTTGCATCGCTCAACACCGCCATCGGGGAAAGGATGCTGGCGCACAACCAGACCCGGATGCAGCGCAGGGAATATTCAAGGGAGGAAAAGTTCCTCGCCGACGAGAAACATGTTCTACGGCCCCTGCCCACGGAGGACTTCGAGGTGAAATATTACAAGAGCCTGAAGGTCGCCCAGAACAACCATATCTATCTCGGGAGCGACAAGCACTACTATAGCGTACCCTATACGCACATCGGCGAACAGGTCAGGGTGATCTATACCCGTAGCATCGTCCGGATCTTCGGCGGTAACGGAAAGCTGATCGCCGTACATCCAAGGGGCCTTAAAAAATCCGGCTACACCACCAAAAAGGAACATCTGTGTTCGCACCACCAATATTACAGGAAGCGCAGCCCGACATATTACATGCAAAGGGGGGCCGGCCACTCCGAGACGCTCTACCAATATATCAAGGCCCTGTTCGGACAGGACAGATACCCGGAACAGCTCTACAGGAGCTGCGAGGGAATATTGAAGCTCTCCAAACTGACCGGCCACGACGAGTTCGTGAAGGCCTGCGGGATCGCCATGGAACATACCAACTATTCATATGGCTTCCTGAAACGGATCTTGGAGAACAAGATGGCCGGGGCCGCCGACGAGGTGCCCGATACCCCGTTGCCCGAGCACGATAATATCAGGGGCGCCTCTTCCTATGAATAACGGAAATACGAACGATCATTAATTTAAACACCATACATTATGACGAACATCGAAGACCGAATGAAACAGTTGCGCCTGCACGGAATGTCCTCCCGGTGGGAGGCCCTCATGGAAACGCGCCGGCACCACGACCTGTCCCTGGGCGAGGGACTGGATATACTACTGCAGGCCGAGGACGAGGACCGTGCCGACAGACGCTTCGAACGCCTGAGAAGAAGTGCAAAGTTCAGGTACAGTGCCACCATGGAAGAACTCCGGTTCGGGGCCGACAGGGGGCTCAACAAGTCCCAGATCACGGAACTGGCCACGGGACGGTACATCGACAAGGGGGAGTCCATCCTTATAACAGGGGCCACCGGGTGCGGCAAAAGCTTTATCGCCTCGGCACTGGGCCACAGGGCCTGTTCAAAGGGAACCAAGGTGCTCTACTTCAACGCCCAAAAACTATTGGCCGGGACCAAGATGGCACGGTTGGACGGAAGCGCGGTCAAGCTCTTCGACCGGATCGCAAAGGCCGGGCTGCTGATCCTCGACGATTTTGGACTGGCGAACCTGGACAAGAAACAACAGATGGACCTTATGGAGATCATAGAGGACAGGCACGGCAGGGCATCCACCATCATTGCCAGCCAACTGCCCGTGGCAAGCTGGTACGATGTCATCGGGGAGGCCACCATTGCCGATGCAATTTTAGATCGGTTAGTACATACCTCACACCGGATAGAACTCAAAGGAAAAAGTCAAAGAAAAAAACTGTAATATTGTCATATCATATCTTTTTAAGACCAAAATCTACAGAGGGGTCAACATGACCGGTACGGGGGTCAACATCATCGGAATATCCATCAAAGGAGCGTTCCACGGGCAAGAGCACTTTTTTGAAATGGATGAAGGCTATCTTCGACAACAACATGACTTATCTGACCAACGACAGTTTCAGCAGCCAGTTCAATGCCGATTGGGCTAACAAACTTCTGATATGCATAGACGAAGTGCTGTTCAACAAGGAAGAGCTTACCGAACGTATCAAGTACCTCAGTACTACAAATATCAACAAGTTGGAGGCCAAGGGAAAGGACAAACGGGAAGTGGAGTTCTTCGGCAAGTTCATCCTCTGTAGTAACAACGAGGACAACTTCATCAAGATAGACGGGAACGAGACCCGTTTCTGGGTGCTTAAAATACCCGTTCTTAAAAAAGAGGAGACCGACTTCCTATATCGCTTGATATCGGAAATACCTGCCTTTCTGCATTACCTA
>CAJQMW010000517.1 GCA_905479535.1 uncultured Maribacter sp.
CAATGACCGTGGGATTCATATTTGCAAAAGTATGTTGGCGTGGCAACGTTTTGGAAATGGAGAAACTCCGGAATCGACAGGATTAAAGGGAGATAAGCTTGTCGGTAATTATTACGTAGCTTTTGATAAGGCCTATAAAAAGCAAATTGCACAAAATGTAGCTTTAGGGATTGATCCAAAAGTGGCGGAAAAGGAAGCGCCAATTTTGTTAGAGGCACAGGAAATGCTGCAAAAATGGGAAGCCGGGGATGAGGAAGTAGTTGCCCTGTGGAAAAAAATGAACGGTTGGGTCTATGAAGGTTTTAAGGAGACGTATGAAAACCTCGGTGTAGATTTCGACAAATTTTATTACGAAAGTGATACCTATTTATTGGGAAAAGATGTGGTTGCCGATGGGATTAAAAAGGGTGTTTTCTATAAAAAAGACGATGGTAGTGTTTGGATAGACTTGACCGATGCCGGCTTGGATGAAAAAATCGTCCTCCGTTCAGATGGTACTGCCGTCTACATGACCCAAGACATTGGTACCGCCATCCAGCGGGTAAAGGATTACCCGGACATTAACGGGATGGTATATACGGTTGGAAATGAACAGGATTACCACTTTAAAGTTTTGTTCTTGATTTTAAAGAAACTTGGTTTTTCCTGGGCGGAAAAGCTATATCATTTAAGTTATGGAATGGTCGACCTACCTAGTGGCAAGATGAAGAGTAGGGAAGGTACCGTGGTGGACGCTGATGACCTAATGGCCGATATGACCCAAACTGCTGCTGAAATATCCGAGGAGTTAGGTAAGCTGGAAGAGTACTCCGAAACTGAAAAGCAAGAGCTTTACAAGATGATAGGACTCGGGGCCTTAAAATATTATATTTTAAAAGTGGACCCAAAAAAGCGCATTCTTTTTAATCCGGAAGAATCCGTGGATTTTCAAGGAAATACAGGTCCGTTTATTCAATATACCTATGCCCGTATTCAGTCTATTCTGAGAAAGGCCGAGGAAACCAATGTTGATTTGTCGGCACCGATGGACATGGCTGCCGAGTTACATCCAAAGGAAAAGGAGCTCATCAAACAGATACAATTGTTCCCCGAAACTATACAATTGGCTGCGGAAAACTACAGTCCGGCCCTGATCGCGAATTATACCTACGACTTGGTCAAGGAGTTCAATTCATTTTATCAGCAAGTTTCCATCTTAGGTGAAGCCGACGAAGATAAAAAAGTATTACGCGTACAATTGTCTCAAAAGGTCGGTGAAGTTATTCAGTTCGCATTTAAGCTTTTAGGTATCGAGGTTCCGGATAGGATGTAATTCGCTTAAAAACTTACCCTAAAACTGGCGTTTGGGGTCACTCCTAACGATATACGCTGCACCGTTTCAATTTCATCCAAATCATTCAGTCGATAATAAGTGTTTAAGGTGTTTTTCCTGTTGGTGAAATTTAATACCGATATTCCAAGGGATGATTTTATTTTCGAATTTATATTAAAGCTATAAGTAGCTGACGCATCTGCCCTAAAGTATTCGGGCAACCTACTGGAATTTGGTTCTTGATAATTTATTTCATTCGGGAAAACGGTAGTGTCCACAGGGTTACCTTCATCAGGTTTGGTGAAAGGCTTACCGGAACGATAGTTGAAACCGACGCCCATTTTCAGGTTTCCCCAATTATAGTTCCCTGCCAGTGTAAACGAGTGCCGTATATCTAGATTGTTGGGAAAGTTTGGTGGAACGATATCATCAAAAGTATAATCATTGACGTTGTAGGCATAACTTAACCATGCGCTATAATCGTTGTTCTTTTTATTGACTAGAAACTCTAAGCCTTTTATTGTATAACTGCCTACCTCACCGTTAAATTGATTCTGGTTTTGAAAGCCTTGTGTCCTAACATTTATGCCATCGACCTCTTTATAAAATCCTTCTATACCAATATAAAATCGATTTTTGTCATAATTAAAACCTAATGAACCCTGTTTGCTCGTGGTGATTGGTAATGCGCCCCCATCAGCCAATATCCATCTTCTTTTTTCCAGGCCTAAAAAATTCTGTTCCAAATCTATGACCTGATTGGTGGTCTGGCTTTTGAATTCACCTAAAAGTTCGGTTTTAAAATCTGGAGCCAATTCATAACTGATATTGAGTCGGGGTTCTAAAATAAACTCCTGAAAGGTATTTACATTAGATATGTAGTTTAAGCGCCCGCCAATTTGCGCAAGCAACTTGCGGTTTTCCGAACTATAGTTGACTTCTGAAAAAATGGAGTTGGTATATATAACCCCCTTTATATTACTGATGAACTGCGGCTCGTTTAAATCGGTTTTATTCTGTATTCCTGTTTCCGTTACTTGATAACCGTTTACCCAGCTAAGTTCGTCATTGAAGTTATATTTGGTCGTTAACTTGGCACTCTTTTCCAAGACCAGATTGTTCTGTATTAAACGTTGACTGTCATTATTGGAAATACTCAGAGCGTTTAAACGATATCGCGTATAGTAAAGGCTTAAATGGGTGGAAAAATTATCGGTCCAATCGCTCTCGAGAGAACCGCCAAAAGAAAGATTAATTTGATCAAGATTACTCTCGTTGGAACGGCTCCCGTCATCGTTGGTTTCTAAATAATCTAGATTATTATTGATGTGGATAAGGCTAAAACGAACTCTTTGATACCTATTTAGATCATAAAGAAGCTTGCCTGTAAAGTCATAAAAATAAAAATCGCTATCCGCCTGCACGTCACTGTCTTGGAAGGCTTTCTCAGAAAAGGTGTCATACGTTGGAGTGTTCAGGAAGTCCGTATGGGAACGTCTACCGGAAAATTGAAAAGCCAGATTTTCTTTTAAAGGAATTTGACCAAAAACATCTCCGCTTATAAGATTTACCCCTGCGCCACCAAATAGCTCATCTTCTATAGTGTTCGCGGTACGCATATCCAGAACACCACTTACCCCATCTCCATATTGGGCACTTGTGCCATTTTTAATTACGGTGACCTTATCGGTCAGGTAAGGATTAAAAGCGGATATCAATCCAAAAAAATGTCCGGATTGATACATTTTTATACCGTCCCAGAGTATGAGGTTCTGGTCGTTCGTTCCCCCTCTTATATTAATGTCTGAAACGGTTTCATCTACACTCTTGATACCGGGTAGGGCTTGTATGGTCTGTAAGATATCAGGTTCAATAAGACCCGGTAAAATACCGAATTCTGCCGTATTTAGTTGTATGCTGGCATCCGTAAGTTTTGTAAGCCCGGTGGTAAGGAATTTATAAACAACCACCTCGTCCAACTCTTGATAGTTGAGCGCAAGGGCGATAGTAGTACAGGGATTTTGAGTCACTAATTTTTCCGCAGTAACAAATGCGCTTTTATAGCCCACGTGCTTGATTTGAACTACCGCCTTTCTTGGAATGTTATCAAACCTGAAATTTCCATTTAAATCAGTGATCGTTCCAATGGAACTTCCAAGTACTTGAACTGTTGCTCCGGGTATGGTATTGTCTTCAAAATTATCCAATATTCTGGCACAAATGTCAACCGTGGTGCTCTTTGAAATGGAGTAATACCTATCGCTTAACTTCTGGATTCTAAGTTGTGTACGTTCTCTGATGGTCTCTAATATGCTTTCCAAGTTTTCGCCAGTGGGACGATTAATAGATATGGATTCCAAATCTTCATCTATATATGAGAATTTAATATCGTAATTCGATTCCAATTCTTGGATAAAGGTGATAATGCCAATCTTAGTATTCGGGGTAGTTTGGGCTAGACCGTTACTCGCAGAGAGCAACAATAGAATAAGAAGTAGAAAAGATGTAAGCGTATTAAGGTGCGCTTTCCCCATAGAACAGCACTTTATTCCCCTCTAATTTAAACTTTATTTGAAGAGGAGCACTTATACTCCTAAGCGCTAAATCTGTATCCGAGTTGCTAAAAGTACCCGTAAACAGCTGTGAGGTATCAACATCCTTAAAATTAACGGTTACATTATGTTGTCTTTGAAACTCCTCTAAAACATATTTTAAGGGAATACTTTTAAAGGAACTTTCATCATTGACCCAAGAAGGTTGACCATTTTTGGCAACCGTCGACTTCATTTCATTTCCATTAATTACAACAAAAGAATTA
>CAJQMW010000518.1 GCA_905479535.1 uncultured Maribacter sp.
GTTTGGTGGGAAACAACGGAGCTGGGAAAACCACCTTTTTTAGCCTGTTGCTGGACCTTATACAGCCGACTTCCGGTCATATCATCAACAATGAGGTTCAGGTGAACACTAGTGAAGCTTGGAAACCGTTCACCTCATCCTTTATAGATGAAACCTTTTTGATCGGGTATTTGACCCCGGAAGAATATTTCTATTTTATCGGAGACCTTAGGGGAGCCAATAAGGCCGATGTGGACGCCCTATTAGGGCAGTTCTCGGATTTCTTTCATGGGGAAATTTTGGGTCAGAAGAAATATTTAAGGGACCTTTCCAAGGGGAACCAAAAGAAAGCAGGAATCGTAGCTTCTTTTATAGGGAATCCTCAGGTGGTCATTTTGGATGAACCCTTTGCCAATCTAGATCCAACAACACAGATACGTCTTAAGGCGATTATAAAAGATTTAGCGGACAAGCAGGACGTTACCGTATTGGTATCCAGTCATGACTTGATACACGTAACGGAAGTTTGTGAGCGTATCGTAGTACTGAACAAGGGAGAAGTGGTGAAAGACATCCAAACCTCGACCGAAACTCTTAAGGAATTAGAGACTTTCTTTGCGGGATAGCAAAACAAACCCTTGTTTACCGTGCACTTTATCGATATTCAATAAAAAAACCAAAAACCGACTGGCCAGTCGGTTTTTGGTTTAGTATTCCTTACAGCAACTATTTTCTTATCGATTCCGACCGTAAAAGCTTCGTTAAGATGCAGTAAAAGCAATATTCAATCGATTAAAAACAGCTTTTACAAACCGGTCAGTCGGTAAAAATAGCTAGCTGCACGTTTTACTCTTCCACTTTCGGCTCAAATTAATTCGCGTTTTACCGATGAACTACATAATAATCTGGCCGTTTTTAAGTTAACCATACAGAACTAAACTTGTAAGATTGTTTGTGACCGAGATTTTCGGCTTTTGAGTTCTGACGAAGGCTTTTTAGAGTAGCATAGCATTAGCTACGGTATGAGAAAAAGACAAATTTAGGGCCCAAAATGTGAAGATCGTAGGACAAGGAATCACACCAGTTAAGTACATTAATGTATACGCTTTATTTTGAAGGTTCAACCCAGATACATTTTTGCCATACTTTTTGGAACGCTACTTTTCAATGCCTGCTCGGTAAAAAAGGATAAATTCATAAATCGTAATTGGCACGCCTTAAACACCAAGTACAATACCTTGTACAATGGTAATATTGCTTTTGAGGAAGGTAGGACCACGCTTAATGATTCCTATCAAGACGATTATTGGGAAATCCTGCCCGTAGAACGCTTGGAAGTTTCCGGGGAAATAAAACTTGATTCGGAAAACAATAATCCAAACTTCATAATAGCCGAAGAAAAGGCCACCAAAGCTATTCAGCGCCATAGTATGGACATTAAAGATGTGGAGCGAAACCCACAAACGGATGAAGCCTTTCTTCTCTTGGGAAAAGCCCGTTATTTTGACGAGCGGTACATACCGGCCTTAGAAGCGTTCAATTACATTCTCAACAAATACTACGAAAGCGATAAGCTAAACGAAGCCAATATCTGGCGTGAAAAGGTGAACATTCGTTTACAAAACGAGGATTTGGCCATTAAGAACTTAAAACGTCTGATAAGACTGGAGCAATTAAAAGATCAAGAGTATGCGGACGCACGGGCCATGATGGCCCAGGCTTACATTAATCTCAACGTTCCCGATACGGCACTCCAAAATTTAAAAATAGCTTCCTATTACACCAAAAAAAATCCGGAGAAAGGTCGTTACTATTATATCATTGGGCAATTATACAATCAATTGGGCTATAAGGATAGTGCCAACTATGCATTTGATAAGGTTATCGAGTTAAACAGGAAAGCGCCACGCGTTTATATGATTAACGCGGAAATTGAGAAAATAAAGAATACGGCCGTTACCACTGAAAATCAGGAGGAAGTACTTGAATATTTGACGGATTTGGAAGAAAACAGGGAAAATAGACCCTTTTTGGATAAGATTTATAGGCAAGTGGCTGAATTCCATTTGGAACAAGGGTCGGATAGCTTGGCTTTGGCATACTTTAACAAATCGCTTAGGGCTACCCAGAACGAACCCAAATTGAACGCCCTGAACTATGAGAATCTGGGCGAGTATAATTTTGACCAAAATGGGTATAAGGCCGCGGGAGCCTATTATGATAGTGTTCTGACCAATTTAAGTGAGAACACGAAAAAATATCGGTCTATAAAAAAGAAGTTGGATAATCTGGAAGACGTCATAAAGTATGAGGATATCGCACAGTATGCGGATAGTGTAATAACGGTTTACGAATTACCCAAAGATGACCAAATAGCTTACTACGAAAAATATATTCTTAAACTAAGGGAGGAGCAGGAAGCATCCCAAAAAAAGGAAAAGGATAAGATTGCGGCCGGTTTTGTGGCATTTTCCAAGAGTAAAGGCGGCAAGGAGAACAAGGGTAAGTTTTATTTTTACAACATTACCAGTTTAGGGTACGGACAGAACGAGTTTAAAAACAGATGGGGCAACCGTGAGTTGGCGGACGATTGGCGATGGTCCAACAAGGCGGTCTCCAATATTTCCGAAGCTACAGGTGCTCCCGTTGTGGCCGGCACCGAGGTAGATGTGCCGCCTACCGAGGATGAAAAGTTTTCTTTGGACTATTATATGGACAGGATTCCCACGGAAGTCACCATGATAGACAGTTTAAAAACAGAACGGAATTTTGCGAACTACCAATTAGGACTTATTTACAAGGAGAAATTCAAAGAAAACCTTTTGGCCGTAGAGAAATTGGAAAAGGTATTGGCCTCCAACCCAGAGGAGCGTTTAGTGCTACCATCAAAATATAATCTTTACAAGATATATGAGGAAGAGGGGAGCCCGTTAATGGCTTCCATGAAGGCGGATATCATCGCCAATCATGGGGATTCCCGTTATGCGGAGATCTTACTGAATCCACAAGCCGTATTAGCCGATAATTCCGATAGTCCGGAAAAACGGTATGAGGATTTGTTCCAAAAATTCAACAATCAGGAGTTCCTAAACGTAATCACCGGAGCGGAAGCCAATATTAATAGGTATACCGGCGACCCTATCGTTCCAAAGTTTGAAATGCTGAAGGCAAATGCCATTGGCAGGTTGCAGGGTTTCAATGATTTTAAGGAGGCTTTGAACTATGTCGCGCTGACCTATCCCAATAATCCGGAGGGCAAAAAAGCGGAACAAATGGTTGCCGAACAGTTGCCTAAACTAGAGCCAAAGGATTTTTCACCAGAAACCGATTCAAAGGGAGCCTCTAATTGGAAAGTAGTTTTCCCTTTTAAAAGGAGCAATAACGAAAAAGCATTAAAGCTAATGGAATTACTGGAAAAGTCAATAAAAGACCTACGGTATAAGAACGTTGTTTCCAAGGATATCTACGATTTGGAAAACCAGTTCGTGGTGGTCCACGGATTCAAATCCAAGGACTTTGCGCTTGGTTATGCCGAGCTGCTAAAAAACAATAAGGATTACAAGGTTGCTAATGAGAATTTTGTAATTTTATCGGAGAACTATAAGATTGTTCAAGTACACAAGAATATATCGGATTATAGAGATACACTTTTAACCCCAAAACCATGAGTAATGTTTTCAGACAAACAAAAACCTAGAACTATGAGCGAAATAGGAGGACAACCCAACAGAATTGAGAAGAACACGAAAATTAAAGGAGACATCATCTCCGAGGCCGATTTCCGTATAGACGGAAAATTGGACGGCAACGTAAAGACCTCCGGCAAGGTAGTCATCGGCAAAGATGGCTACATTCACGGAAAAGTGGAATGCGTAAATGCCGATATCGAAGGCAGTTTTAACGGCGAGCTTTTGGTTTCCGATCTATTATCCTTAAAATCATCAGCCGTTATTGAAGGCACCGTTGAGGTCAGCAAACTGGCCGTTGAGCCGGGCGCGACCTTTAACGCCACCTGTTCGATGAAGGGCAAGAGCGGTTCGTTAAACCGGAACACAAGCGATTCGAGCTCAAGTTCAAGCTCATCCTCTAGCAACGATTACAAATCAACGCTAATGAATACCAGTTCGAACAAAAATGAAACCGCAAAAGCCTCGTAAAAATCAAGGCTTTCCTACTACAAATTGACCTCGTTTACTATTATTTTAAGCAGAGGTCTTTTTATTTTTGCACATTTGCAATAAGTCGTTTTCTATGGATTCGAATAAAAATAAGCCGAAAAAAAAAC
>CAJQMW010000519.1 GCA_905479535.1 uncultured Maribacter sp.
AGCTGATCATTGATGTTCGCTAAATGGTTGCTTAAATTGCTTTTCTTTTTATGATATATCTCTAGCAATGCCAAATGACCTTTGGTCAATTTGTCCATTTTTTTCTGTATTTCTTCCCTTTCTTCGTATTGGTCCGCAGTATATGGTTCGCAGAGATAAGAACTCAGCTGTTCCTTAAATTGAAGGAGGTTCCTATAGCTACGTTCAATACGTACTAAATAAGTATTTAACTCTTTAAGGGCATCATTTTTTTTTAAAGTTTCCATAGCTAAACATTTTAATTTTGGGGATTAAATAAATTAACTACTATTCTGTTCCTTAAGTTAGCTAATTATTCGATTCAAATTGATGTATAATGGTCAGGTTTTCAATCTTTAACACAATTTTGACATGAGAGGCGTTAAAATTGGGGCGTACTTTTTACAGTAATCATTCTAGAAATCCCTATCTTCTACTAAACTTTGATGGGATGAATGTAAACTTTGAATACGACGACGTAAAGGCTAGTAATCGATTGGAGATTATGGCTGCCAAGAAACTTGAGAAGTTGTTGGACAAATTTGATTTTATTGTAAGAGCGGACGTTTTTTTTAAAAAGGAAAACACCTCTTCCCCAAATACGGGTATGGTTTGTAACATTAGACTAAGTATGCCCGGACCAAGAATGTTTGCGGAATCGAGCTTAGATAGTTTTGAGGCATCTATAGCAAATTCGGTGGATGAGCTACACCGTCAGTTGCAAAGGAGAAAGGCAAAAATGAAATCCCGTTAGCTGAATTTTCAGTCTAATCTTTTAGGTCTTCTTCGAATTCGGTTCCTGCCAAAATCGTTTTCGCTATACGCCCAGAAAAAGGACTCTTTCTGAGTTCGCGCATTAGTTTTCTTCTTTTTCTATCTGAAATATCCAAGGTGTCCAAAATACGCTTAGTTATGCGCTGATGCGTAATCCGTCTCTCCTTTAGGGCAATGCGCTCCTCCACCGGTTTCACCATATCGGGCTCAAACTGTCCCATAAGTGTCCTTTTTTGAACTTTTATATCTTTTTTCTTTGCTGTCTGTGCTACTACAAGAAACATTCCACCAAAAAGTAGAAATATACAATATACCAAAGGCCTTCTAATTTTCATAATCCTAATGTGTTCATTTTAAATGTAATGTATTCTTATCATTCCGACTATATTTGGGCGTGACTGGCGTTCTGTATCCAATTTAGGATGCTGTTCATCGATTTGAATCAATTTATAAATTTGTTGAAATAAAAATGAAATCCATAGTTGCATCAATTTAGTTTTAGGAATTCTAACCGCAGTTAGAGCTCAAAAGCCAAGTGAAATTTCTTCTGCCGAAATTACATTCAACTTTATTGAAAAAGACGTCGATGGAAGAATAGGCGGATTCTCTTCAAATTCCACTAAGGAGTTTCCAAACCGATACAAATCCGCGTTAAAAGGAAAGAAAATCAATTAATAGGGACCACTACCCTATTCTCTTCGGGTTTTCGCATTACCATACTCAAGAAAGGAAGAGAATCGAATAAGGTAACCGCCCAGTTTGCCATGAAATTGGAATAATTCTATTCGTCCACTTCTCCTACCTCCACGGCAATAGGTTGGTATTCCCTTTTCAGTTTTTTATAATATCTCCACTGTGGCCTAGTGAGGATAGTACGCATTTCCGCAGTTTCTTGTGCAGATAATCCAGTGGGTGTTTTTAATCTATAAATTCCCCGACGGCTTTGCCTCGTTTCACCTCTCCCCTTGCATCCGACGAGCGTAGCGAGAGGAATGCACAAGGTCGGAACTGGCATTTTCGCCCCCGAATGGTCGGGGCTGGGCGAGGCAAAATATAATCCCGCACGTGCGGGACGGTTTTGGCCCAAAGGCCAAATGAAACCGGCGAAATACCCCTATGGCTTGCCTCGGGGATAGTAGGTTTCAAGAAATTTTTTATTTAAAACTTATTATCTAATTCCTAATACTCAATAATTCGTACCTCGTATTTCGTACCTCGTACTTTTTCTATTCTTTATTTTTTACATTCAAATCGTTACCCTTATAAAAACCAAGGTCCTTATTTTTCAGCTGCTTCACCCAAAAAGCAATTTGCCCAGTGTGATAGGAACAATGTTCTACTGCATGTATAACCACCCCAACACCAGAAAAAGTAAAACCTTGTACGGATCTTACTTTAAGCAATTTATCAACATCGGCATCGAAAATGACCCGCTTTGCCATATCCACCGTGTCCTCCAATTTTTTCAAAACTTCAGATTTGGTTGAGCCACCGTCTTCAGAAAATTCCCAATCCCGATTTCTAACATCCTTATTTTCACCAAGCGAAGCGATTATATACTGCGTGATATTCCCACACAAATGCAATAGCAGATTGGCAATGCTATTCAAGGAACTATTGGGTTTTAACCACAGTTCCTCCTCGGAAATCGATTGAAGACTTATACCAATCATTCGCGTGTTCTCGTCCATTCGGTACATCGCATTCTTTACCAATTCATCAACCAATTGTTTTTCTTTATCCATGATTTAATATATAGTTCTCCAATTCCTTAAGACTAATCCTATTTTCATAAATGGCTTTACCAATTATGGTTCCCTCACAGCCAATTTCAGCTAATCGGGGCAGTTCATTAAAAGCTGATATTCCGCCTGAGGCTATTAGCTTAAGGTCAGAAGTCTCTTTTAGGATTTTTTCATATAGACCAAAAGAAGGGCCCTCCAGCATTCCATCCTTACCAATATCGGTGCAAATTACATATACGATTCCCTTAGCCTGATATGCGGTTATGAATGGAAATAATTCTTCCTTTGATTCTTCTTGCCAGCCCGAAATAGCCACTTTTTCGTCGAATGCATCGGCACCTAGAATAATTTTATCCGCGCCGTAAGTTTTAATCCAACTACAAAAAGTTTCCTTGTCCTTTACGGCGATGCTTCCCCCCGTTATTTGAGCGGCGCCACTTTCGAAGGCTATACGTAAATCCTCTTCCGATTTTAATCCACCTCCAAAGTCAATTTTCAATTGCGTATTGGTTGCTATTTGCTCCAAAACCTTGTGGTTCACGATATGTTTGGACTTTGCGCCATCCAGATCCACCAAATGCAAATGTTCAATCCCATGGGCTTCAAACTCTTTAGCGACCTCCAAGGGGTTTTCGTTGTATATTTTCTTGGTATCATAGTCTCCTTTGGAGAGCCTGACGCACTTACCGTCAATAACATCAATTGCTGGAATTATTCGCATTATTTTTAATCTAATTTTTGTCTATCAATCGACATCCATAAAGGTGAATCGCCAATCCTTCTAAATCCAAATCGTTCATAAAGACTGTGGGCATCCTTTGTTTTTAAAGCTATTGTTTTTAGGTTTTTTAGAATATCATCATTTAGCATATGTTCTATTAGTTTCTTTCCGTATCCCTTTCCTTGAAATTTTGTAAATACGATGACATCCATAAAATATCCAAAATAGATATAGTCCGTAACTACCCTGCCAAAACCAATCTGCTCATGTTCTGTCGTATAAATACCAAAGCAATAGGAATTTGCAATCGTTTTTTCAACCTCTTCCAAGGTTCTGCCGTCACCCCAATATTCCGCGGCTATGAAATTTCTTATTTTGCCTACGTTCAACAGATCTTTATCTGTTGATATGTAATAATCTTGTACCACTATTTTATTAAAAAATTCTTCAAAATCTGTTCGCCGACCACACTACTTTTTTCTGGGTGGAACTGCGTTCCGTAAAAATTATCTTTTTGTAGCGCTGCGCTATATTCCAGTTCATAATTAGCTTGTGCAATAGTTTCTTTACAGAGAGGTGCATAAAAACTATGGACTAAATAAACATGCTCCTTTTCCCCGACATCAGAAAACAGCCTCGATTTCAAATTGGTTATTTGATTCCAACCAATTTGTGGGACTTTTACACTGTTTGAGAATTTGACTACATCGACGTTAAAAATTCCCAGTCCTTGCGTATTTCCCTCTTCGGAGGAATTGCACATCAACTGCATGCCCAAACAGATACCTAAAACAGGCTGCTTCAAATCCGGAATAATTTTGTCCAATCCACTTGCGCGGAGTTTTTTCATTGCACTACTCGCTTCTCCCACTCCAGGGAAAATAACCTTATCCGCACTTTCTATTTCGTTTACGTCGTTACTGAGTACCGCTTCAAAACCTAGTCTTTTTATGGCGAATTTAATACTCTGGATATTTCCCGCACCGTAATTTATAATCACTAATTTCATAAAACTCCTTTGGTACTCGGTAAAACCATCTTTTCCACATCGCGCTTCACCGCCATTTTTATGGCTTTAGCAAAAGCCTTGAAAATAGCCTCAATTTTGTGGTGCTCGTTTTTTCCTTCTGCCTTAATATTCAGATTCGCCTTGGCCCCATCGGTAAATGATTTAAAAAAATGATGGAACATTTCCGTAGGCATGTCCCCCACTTTTTCCCGATTGAAATCTGCATCCCAAACCAGCCAATTGCGTCCGCCAAAATCAATGGCAACTTGTGCCAAACAATCGTCCATGGGTAGGCAGAATCCATAACGCTCTATGCCTAATTTGTCTCCCAGTGCTTTATGAAATAACTCCCCCAAAGCTATAGCGGTATCCTCAATGGTGTGATGTTCATCCACCTCCAAATCACCATCTACTCTAATGGTCAAGTCCATTTGCCCATGCCGTGCCAATTGATCCAACATGTGGTCGAAGAAAGCTAGCCCTGTATTGATATCGCTATTCCCTATACCATCCAGATTAAGATCAATCTTAATGTTAGTTTCATTAGTTTTACGGTGTATGAATCCTTTTCGCTGTTTTAGTTTCAAAAACTCATAAATAGCCTTCCAATCATTATTCTCTAACGAAATAACTGAATCCAATTCTTTTTGCTTTACGGTAATCTCCCCAGTTCCAAGATTTGTACCATCATTTATGAAAATACCCTTAGCCCCTAAATTCTTGGCAAGTTCCATATCCGTCAATCTATCTCCGACTACAAATGAATTTTCTAAATCATAGGCTTCTGTAAAGAATTCAGTCAACAGTCCGGTACCCGGCTTGCGGGTATTCGCATTCTCATGGGGAAAAGTACGGTCCAAGAATATTCTGTCAAAAACAACACCTTCATTCTCAAAGGATTTCAAAATAAAATTATGCACAGGCCAAAACGTATCTTCAGGAAAAGCATCCGTACCCAAACCGTCTTGATTGGTTATCATCACCAATTCAAAATCAAGTTCTTTTGCAATTTTTCCCAGATAAGTGAACGCTTTAGGGTAAAAAACCATCTTTTCAAAGGCATCAATTTGCTCATCTA
>CAJQMW010000520.1 GCA_905479535.1 uncultured Maribacter sp.
ATGAAGACCTGACGATATCCTGGCCTCGCTGTGCGTACCAACGGACATCAATTCCCATTTCGCAATAGGTTGAGCAATTTCCGCAACTAATACATTGTCCCCCATTCGTGGTAATGCGAAACCTGGATTTGAATCGCTGAACCAAGCCAAGGTAAGCAGCAAGGGGACAGCCAAACCGGCACCAGACCCTATTTCCGAATATTGGATACAGACCAACCCCGATCACACCACTGAAAACAGCTCCGATCAGAAAACCATACCATTGTTTTAGCGATGAAGTCTTGAAAAGAAAAATATTACCTTCCCCGCTAAAAAAATGCATTCCTATCAAGACCATAATGATTACAAAATAGCCGATGGCGCCGTATTTGGCATCTTTTTGAAACTGTTCGCGTTTAAAAATCATGACCAATGTAAACACGAAGGTCAATATAGCGGTCACCCCAATCAAAAAAACATCTTTGGTAAGCCAATATTTGCTAGAATCGTTTCCTAAGTAAGAATAGATTACAGCAGTGGTCATTAAGGTCACGAACACGACGACACTATGTACCACCCAACGCTCCACTTTCCAGGCAAATTGGGACTTGTCGCTTAAGTGACGAAAAGGATCACCGGCGGTTTCTGCCAGAGCGCCGCAACCACAAACCCAAGAGCAGTACCATCTTTTCCCATATTTGAAGGTAAGAATAGGTGAAATAACAAAAATGGAAAGTATACCAAAAATAAGCATGGCCAAGCCAACGTCGCCCGCTTCAATAAAACCATTAACACGATATTGATCAAAGTTGTAATAATTTAAGGGCCACATGTTCTTTAAATCATAATACGGGAGGTCACTATTGAGGCGGGCCATGATTTCGGGAATAAAAAAGGCAAAAGCGGTCTGAAAGAACATTACACTGATTGTACGGATGATTTCATATCGGTTATGCCGGTATTTCCAAATGAATTTGATGCCGAATGCCAATATGGCCAGGGTATAAAGGGTGCCATAAACGAACCATTGGCCCGCTGGCTTTCCACTTAACACTTTGCTCAACGGATCAAATAGGGCAATGACCCCTTGATTTTCACCGTCTTTGACAAGCCCTAAATACTGGGGGTAAAAATAGAGTGCGATATAAAATCCGGTCAATGCAACTCCGACCAACCAGCCTATAAGACCCCTGCTAGATACTGATTTGAACATAACGCCATCGTTCCTAATACCTTTTTGCTTTCCAGAATATTGGGCCAGAGTAAACCATAGTACTCCGGCAAAAATTGCGGACAGCGAAATGGTGAGCCAGAATCCCTTATTCGGAAAATCAACATTGAACAGGGCCAAGACCGATATTCCGAGACCGGCCATTCCTAATAAAGTAGCTAATTTTTGTCCGATGCTCAGCGCATTTGACGGCTCTCCCGTAAGGGCCATGCTTTTATCTAGTGTACTCATAGAGGTAAATTTCTAGGTGGTGTTTTTTTAAATTCTTTGAAGGATGCGTTTCCAGCCTTTCTTTTTCGGGCTTATGGATTTCCCATATTCTGAATTGTATTGGAAAATTATTTCCTGCTCGTAATGATCATAGAACTCAGGGTCAAAGTTGGCGTCCCTTAAGTATTCCATTACGTGGTCTAGATCTCTTTCTTCGGTTAGCCATTTGTCAAAAATTTCATGGCGCATACGGATACCAAAATTATTGATGCCCAGAAAGAGACGGGACTCTTTATGGAATGCAATGGTGATGCAAATTTTTTCCGTAGCATGTCGCCAATGAAAATGCTGCTCGTATTCTTTCCTATTACGCTCGCTGAATACCCAACCATAGGTCTGGTATTCTATATCCAAGAATTTTGCGGAATTGAACCAATGTCCTGGGTTATATTCCATAGGATTTCCACATAAGGTCCGTGCCAAGGCTTCACCCATCATTCTGCCCGTATACCACACTGCCTCAATAGGCCCTCTGTTTCCAATGGCTTCATGTTGTTCCGCGCAATCCCCAATGGCGTAAACATCTTTTACGTTCGTTTCCAGCATACGGTTTACTTTTACGCCCTTGCCCAAAGCAATATCGGATTCCTTTAGAAAATCTATGTTAGGCGTAACACCGGCAGTAAGTCCAACAACATCACATTCTATGGTTTCCCCTTTGTCGGTAGTTACAGCTTTTGCCCTTCCGTCTTCATCCGCTATAATTTCCTTTAGATTGGTGTCCAGTTGTAAATCAATATGATGCTCCCGTATATGCTCATTGATCATGGCCGATTCGCCATCCGGTAGGACACCGTTCCAAAAGCTGGTTTCCCGTACCAAGAACGTGACCGGGATTTCCCTACTTCGCAACATCTCCGCCATCTCAATGCCGATAAGGCCACCGCCCACGATTACCGCCCGCTTGCACATTTCTTTGTTCGGGGCATTTTTTTCTAGCGCATCCAAATCTTGTTTGGAATACAGTCCTTGCACGCCGTCCAAATCTTGACCGGGCCATCCAAATTTATTGGGTTTGGAACCCGTTGCAATGACCAATTTATCATAGTTGACTAATGACCCGTTGGCGAGCTTTAGGCTTTTCTTGTAGGTGTCTACCTTCTCGACAAATCCCTTCACAAGATTTATTCTGTTCTTTTCCCAAAACCAATTCTCGTAAGGCTGTGTGTGCTCAAATTTCATGTGCCCCATATAAACGTACATTAAGGCGGTCCTCGAAAAGAAATAGTCGGTTTCCGTGGAAATAATGGTAATCTTATTATCGGATAGTTTTCGGATATGGCGGGCGAGGGTTACCCCGGAAATTCCGTTGCCTATGATGACGATATGTTCCATAAATACAGTTTGACGCTTGTTGGGTCGATTTTAAAGATATTTCCTTAACAAACAACTCTAATTTAGAACGATTTTAAATTCTACCCGAATCGGGCATAAATTAGTGAGAATTTAAGTACAACAGCTTATCAAAGTAAAAAAAAGATTTCGTTTTACATATAAGGTATTGTATTTGATGAAACCTTAAATAAATCCTAAAATCGGGATTCAAAGTGTAGGGTCTTATCAAATTACACGACCTAGTGAACCATAGTTAACCAATAATGACTAAAATAGATGAAAAATTTTCTGCCCCTCCTTTTTATAGGTTTCCTTACCTTGGTTCATGCGCAGCAACCCGATTCCTATTTTGTACGAACCAACGCTTTCCTAAAAGAAAATGTAGAGAAAGGCAGAGTAGATTACAGTTCGATTAAAGCCAATCCAGCCACCTTAAAAGAGTTGCTTTCCCAAGCAAAAGAGATTGGAGTTTCCAAGTCTGATGCAAAAATTTATCAAGCATTTTGGATCAATACCTATAACTTATTGGTCATTGACGGTATCGTTGAAAACTATCCCTTAAAATCTCCTTTGGATGTTCCAGGTTTTTTTGATACAAAGAAGCATGACGTGGGTGGGGAGAAGATAACCTTGAACGATATAGAGAATAAATTGTTACGGGCAAACTTTCCCAAGGAGGCCCGCTTTCATTTTGTTTTGGTGTGCGCTGGGCTAGGATGCCCGCCCATTATAGCTTCGGCCTATATGCCAGAAATGTTGGATACCCAATTAGAACAACAAACTGTAAAAGCCTTGAACGATTCGGACTTCATTAGAGTGGACAATAACAAGGTTAGCGTATCCCAAATTTTTGAATGGTACAAGAGTGATTTTGAACAGCATGGTGGTATTGTGGATTTCATCAATATGTATAGGAAAAGCAAACTGCCGGAAAAAAGTAAAATATCGTACTACCCCTACGACTGGACCTTGAACGAGGTCGAGTAAAAGAGCAACAACTTAATTACATAAATAATGAAAACGACACAAAGGAAGCTATTCCTTGCAGGAACTCTTTTTGCCTTTTTTGCGGGAATTTCTCAGGATAGCACGCAGCAAAAAAGTAATATTCAAAAATATACGCCCTCAAAATTAATAGGTAAGGGCCAGTTGGACTTGAAATGGTTTAATAACCTGTATACGCAAACGGAGAGTACCTTTTCTGAAGGTAGGGAGGCAAGGCAAACATTTTTCACTTCTACTTTGGAGGCTTACACCGGAGTTGGAAATGCTAAAAGATGGAATGTAGGGGCCATATTGGAATTCAGGTCCAATGTTGTAGCGGACAGAAGTGCGCTTGATGTTTTTAAGTTCGATGGGGAAACAGGGACCGCTAGATCAGGACTCACTTCCATCGCCCCGTCGGTAAAGTTCGTTCCCATTGCTTCAGTCAGTAATTTTAGCGTTCAAAGTTCATTCTTTTTCCCACTCGTTGATAATGAAACGGAGGACTTTCTTCCGGTGAACGATAACACCGGCGTCTTTTTGGACCAAAAAGGCTATATCTGGCAGAATAGATTTTT